>NZ_JBBCZC010000002.1:0-156890 GCF_037144575.1 Sporosarcina sp. USHLN248 | reverse complement strand
GGAAAGCGTCCGACCGCAGTGGAAATCAACTTTTCTAGTATTACTTCTATTTTAAAAGAAAAAAGACTGTAGGCAAACACCAAAAATTCCTGGTGTTTGTCTACAGTCTGAACGGGACCCTGTCATTTACAGGGGCCCGTTTATTTTGCCTTTGCAGATTGCGCCGTACATTCCGGACATATGCCGTATACTTCCAAACGATGGGAAGTAACTTCAAACCCAGTCACATGGGAAGCCAAATGCTCGACTTCTTCAAGCCCCGGATGATGAAAATCAACAATCTTGCCACATTCATTGCAAATGATATGGTAATGATCATGTGTCACAAAATCGAAACGGCTCGACGCATCGCCATAGGTAAGTTCCTTGACAAGCCCCGCATTCCGGAAGACACGAAGATTATTGTAAACAGTCGCTACACTCATATTTGGAAAGTCAGATTCAAGCGCCTTATATATTTCATCAGCAGTTGGATGCGTTTCGGAAGAAATAATGAATTCTAATATGGCATGTCTTTGTGGTGTTATTCGCACACCACTTTCCTTCAATGTGACCAGCGCGTCTTTCAATGCTACTTCAGACATCGCCAACACTCCAATCCGTAAAGATTATCTCTTTATAATGATTATAATCAGTTTACTAAGAAAGATGCTGATTTGTCAACATAAGTACTGTTTTCAAGCTTCTCAAATACTTTTCGCTACCATTCCACAAATACTTAATATCCTTTTTCAGCATCGATGCCATTCTTCATGTCTTTCTCACCCGCAATCCATTTCCTCAAGTTATAAGTAAAAATATCAAGAGATCTCTCTATATATTTTCCTGAATGACTCGAAATATGCGGTGAAACAGTTACATTAGGCAAATCCCAAAGTAAACTGCTTTCCGGGAGCGGTTCATTCTCAAAAACATCCAATACCGCATGTGCTATCAAATTTTCTTGCAATGCTGAAACAATTATTTCTTCACTAACAAGATCGCCTCTGCCGAAGTTCATGAAAACAGCTGTCTCTTTCATCGCTTTAAAATGTTCCTCTGTCCATAAACCTTTCGTTTCTTTCGTGCTCGGCAAAACTGAAATGACGTAATCAGCTTGAGGAAGCCGTTCCAATAGTGCATCAAACACAATCATTTCATCTATAAATTCGGCTTGTCTTCCCGAACGATTGCAACCGACCGTTTTCACTCCGAATGCTTGCAGTAACCTTCCGATTTCTGAACCGATTGCACCTGGTCCTAAGATCAATGCCGTAGAACCACGCAATTCCTTTAGTCGGATTCGTGTATTCCAATCTTTCCGTTCTTGCTGCTTATACAAAGCCAATAATCCTCGGCATAATGACAGTATATGGGCTAAGACCGATTCCGCCATCGGAGTTTTGTGTATACCGCTTACATTCGTCACAACAATGCCGCGATCAGCCATTTCCAAAAGCGGCATTTGATCCACCCCAGCGGATGCGACCATTACCCATTTCAATGATTTTGCACGTTCCAAGATAGCGTTATCAATATCTTCCCCATATGTGACGATTACTTCGTATTTTTCTATGTTCGTTTCTCGTATATCCTTTGTGAACGAAAACTGGATCGACGGAAAATCCGATCTCAATTGCGCTATCTGCTCGTCTTTTATTTTAAATGTGAATAAAATATCCATTTGTCCACCCGCTTCATCATGAGTTTGTCAATTGGCGCAACGTGTTCAACACTTCCTCTATATGACCGTTCACCTTTACTTTTCTCCACTCTTTAACAACCGTCCCCGTTGGGTCAATTAAAAATGTAGAACGCTCAATGCCCATATATTCTTTACCGAACATCTTTTTCATTTTCCATACGCCATAGCGCTCTGCCACTTCTTTATTTTCATCTATTAATAAGGAGAATGGCAGTCCTTTCTTTTCAATGAACTTCCTATGAGACTCTTCACTATCTGGACTGACGCCTAAAATAACTGCGTTCAAATCTGAGAAATCCTCATGTGAATCTCTAAAATCACATGCTTGTGTCGTACAGCCAGGCGTTAAATCTTTCGGGTAAAAATAAAGGACAACGTATTTTTTTCCTTCAAAATCCGTTAAAGAGACGATTTCCCCATTTTCATTTGGCAAAGAAAATTGCGGCGCTTTCATTCCTTGAAGTTGTTCCATGCTTAATTCCTCCCATGTTTTCTTTTTTCCATCGTACCGAAGAGGAGCCCTACTTTCAATTTCTTTGGCGTATTGCACATATTTTGTTTAAAATAGAGAATGTAACGATTTGATCGGAGGAATTTACATGAATAGAACAAAGTCAGAACAAATTTATGCAGAAGCATGCGAACATATAGTAGGCGGAGTAAACAGCCCTTCAAGAGGATATAAAGCTGTCGGCGGTGGTGCGCCTACAGTCATGGAACGTGCGGAAGGCGCATATTTTTGGGACGTGGATGGAAATAAATATATCGATTATTTAGGAGCATATGGCCCGATCATTACTGGTCATGCTCACCCACATATAACAGAAGCGATAACGAAAGCTGCACAAACTGGCGTTCTTTACGGAACACCGACACCCCATGAAGTGAAATTTGCAAAAATGATTAAAGAAGCGATCCCTTCATTAGATAAAGTGAGATTTGTCAACTCGGGGACAGAAGCAGTCATGACAACGATTCGGGTTGCTCGCGCTTATACTGGCCGTACAAAGATCATGAAATTCGCAGGTTGCTATCACGGCCATTCGGATCTTGTTTTAGTAGCTGCCGGCTCTGGCCCAGCAACATTAGGAACGCCGGATTCTGCAGGTGTTCCAGCTTCCATTGCAGAAGAAGTCATTACGATTCCATTCAACGACTTGGAAACGTACAAACAGGCAATGGAAAAATGGGGAGATGAGCTTGCTTGTATCTTAGTGGAACCGATTGTAGGGAACTTCGGAATTGTTGAACCGAAAGAAGGCTTTTTAGAATTGGTTCATCGTCTTGCGAAAGAAAAAGGTGCACTCATTATTTACGATGAAGTAATTACTGCGTTCCGTTTCCACTACGGAGCTGCTCAAACACTATTAGGAACTTCACCTGACCTAACTGCATTCGGCAAAATTATTGGTGGCGGCTTGCCGATCGGTGCATACGGCGGTAAAAAAGAGATTATGGAAACTGTCGCACCTTTAGGCCCCGCGTACCAAGCGGGAACAATGGCAGGCAATCCGGCGTCCATGTTATCTGGAATTGCCTGTTTGGAAGTATTGCAGCAACCGGGCATTTATGAAGAGATGGATCGTTTAGGCGCCATGTTAGAAGATGGCATTTCCCGTCTTGCAGAACAATATGGTATTACGATGACGATTAACCGTCTCGGTGGAGCGCTTACTTTATTTTTCACAGATGAAGTAGTGGAAAACTATGAGCAAGCCGAGAAAACCGACGGAGAGATTTTTGGTAAATTCTTTAAGCTAATGCTTGAAAACGGTATTAACCTTGCGCCATCCAAATACGAAGCTTGGTTCTTAACAATTGCCCATACTGAGGAAGATGTGAAACAAACATTGAAAGCAGTCGAAAATTCATTCAGCAAGCTGCAAGCTTTACTCTGAAATTGTAAACTTTATTGATCACGCAAGAAGTCCTTACAAATCATCATTTATTTAAGAAAGGATAATCCTATGAAACTTGGTGCCCGCATCTTTAAAACGGGTATTGCAATTGTATTCGCCCTGTTCATTGCACAGTTGCTGAACTTGCCAAATCCAGTATTTGCCGGTATTGCAGCGATTTTTGCGATTCAGCCTTCTATTTACCGGTCCTATTTAACGATCATTGAACAAATCCAAGGAAATTTGATCGGGGCCATAACGGCCATCCTATTTGTTTTATTGTTTGGACACCAATTGGTCGTTGTTGGGTTGGCTGCAATGATCATTATTTTAATCATGTTAAAATTAGGGCTTGAGAAGTCAATATCATTAGCCCTTGTCACAATGATTGCGATCATGGAAATAAAAGGAGACGCGTTTCTGTCCTTCGCATCTCTTCGCTTCGTAACGATCGTCATCGGTGTTGTTGCATCATTTGTCGTCAATTTACTTTTCATGCCGCCGAAATATGAAACAAAATTGTTCCAAGCGATTCATCAAACACAAGATGAGATCATTCGATGGATACGCTTAGCCGGCAGACAGGCTTCCGAACATGTCGCTACTAAAAAGTCGCTCGACAAGCTAAAAGAACGGCTAACACATATCGATCAGCTCTATCTTTTATTTAAGGAAGAGCGAAGTTATTTCAAAAAGAATACTTTGGCAAAAGCGAGAAAGTTAGTTGTCTACAGGCAATTGATTGCCACTTCCCAGAGCAGCTATGAAGTATTGAATCGACTTCATAAGTTTGAAAACGAACTAATCAATTTGCCAGAACATTTCAGAATGATGATCCAAGAACGTTTAGATGTCCTGTTGACGTATCATGAACAAATCCATTTGAAGTTCGTCGGTAAATTAAAGGCGGAAAAGATGGGCGATACGACAGCAGACGAATTCATCCAACGACAAGAAGTGATGGAGATTTTCGTCAAAGAAATCGCCTTAACGAAGGAAGAAGAGGAATTTTCTGCATACCATTTATTGCATGTTCTATCGGCAATTTTGAATTATGAAGAACAATTAGAGCATCTTGACCGCTTAATCATTTCTAACCAAAGAAGGCATGGCTATCAAGTGAGTGATGAGTTGCAGGACGAAATTTATTAATAAAACCTCGAAGCTAAAGAAATGCATAAGCTTCGAGGTTTCTTTTTAATTTTTCATTTTTGGATCTAATGCATCCCGCAGTCCATCCCCCATCAAGTTAAATCCTAAGACGGTCAACATAATAGCGAGACCCGGAAAAATCATCGTCCATGGAGCTGATTGAAGATAAGACTTCGAATCCGCCAACATTTTCCCCCACTCTGGGGCAGGGGCTTGCGCACCAAGACCTAAAAATCCTAATGCTGCCGCTTCAAGGATTGCAGTTGCAACAGCAAGTGTTCCCTGCACAATTACCGGAGCCATAGAGTTCGGCAATATATGCGAAAATAAAATCCGTGCATCTTTCATACCAATTGCTTTGGCAGCTGTAATATATTCATCCTCTTTTATGCTCAACACTTTTGAACGAATTAACCTTCCAAAGTTCGGCACGTTAATGATCGCAATTGCAATGAGCGCGTTCTCAAGTCCTGGCCCCAACACAGAAACTATTGCAATCGCTAACAATATTGAAGGAAAGGCCAACATAATATCAAAAATTCGTGAGATGATCATATCGACCCAGCGTCCGTAATAGCCAGCGATAATTCCTAATATACTTCCAACAATAACTGACGCGATGACGGAGAAAAATCCGACTGACAAGGAAATACGTGCCCCATAGATGATTCTCGAAAGAATATCCCTTCCAAAGTCATCCGTCCCTAACCAATATTGCGCTGAAGGAGGAAGCAAACGATCCGATTGCAACTGATCGTTAAGACCTTCTTTAGCAATTAGAGGTGCAAAGACTGCTAACAGGATGAAGAAAAGGACGATGATTGCACCGACGACGGCTACTTTATTCTTGCTGAAACTTCGCCACGCTTCCCGCCAAGGACCAGCTGTCTTTTCAATTTCTACTTCTGCGATTCCATCCACTTTTGGTGTAAACTCAGACATATCCGTCCCCTCCCCTCTCAGTCATATTTGATCCTCTTATCAATAAATCCATAAAGTAAATCGACGATGAGGTTAATCATGACGAATATAAATGCAACTACTAAAATACCTGATTGAATGACAGGGTAGTCTCTGAAATTGATCGCTTCGTATATATACCTTCCGATTCCCGGCCATGCAAAAATTGTTTCAGTTAATATTGCACCGCCTAACAACATGCCCATTTGCAAGCCGATTACTGTAAGGACAGGGATAACAGCATTTTTAAACGCATGCTTGTAAACAACCCAAAACATTTTTTGTCCTTTCGCACGAGCAGTGCGAATATAATCGGAGCGCATAACTTCTAACATGCTCGACCTCGTCATTCGTGCAATAATTGCCATCGGTATCGTAGCCAATGCGATCCCCGGCAACAAAAGATGCCTGATCACTTGCAAAAACTGATCGAACCTTCCTTGTATTAACGTATCGATTAAATACAGATGGGTGATTGCCTGAACGGGATCCCTCACCGGATCGCGGCCGTTTGTCGGTAGCCATTGAAACTCAATCGCAAATGCCCATTGCCCTAACAATCCTAACCAGAAAATCGGCATAGAAACACCGACTAACGCCAAAATCATTGCAATATAATCAAACCAGGAGTTTTGGAACCAAGCAGAAATAATACCAGCATTTATACCAATAACTACTGCAATAATAATTGCAAATAATGCAAGTTCAATCGTTGCGGCAAGATGTGGCCATATTTCATCTGCGACAGGCATTCTTGTGCGCATCGACTCTCCTAAATCTCCCTTAAAAATTCCTCCTAAATAGAGAAAGAATTGTATGTACCATGGTTTATCTAATCCTAATTTCGCATTCATTGCAGCTACCGCTTCTGCAGTCGCTTGCTGTCCTAATATAACTTGAGCTGGGTTTCCGGGAATCGCCCGAATCATCATAAATACAATAAAAGCCATTCCCAATAGTACAGGAACAAGCTGAAGCAATCTTCTTCCAATATAATTCAGCATTTTCTCACCTCGCCCAATCTGTACTAATAAAAAATACTAATTCCGAAAATCAATAAAAGGGGGGAATCAGAAGACCTCCCCCCTTCATATTATTGATAGGTGAAAAGTGAAACGATCAATCGTTATTCAAATTCTACCTTTGACAATAAATCCGATCCCGTTGGATGTGGTTTAAAGCCCGTCAGATTTTTTGTCGCCGCTAATAAAGGCGTAGAGTGTGCGATCGGAACCCATGGCGCTTCTTCATGGATGATTTCCTGCGCTTTTTTATACATTTCAATCCGTTTGTCTTCATCTACTTCCGATTGAGCCGCGATGAACAAATCATGCATTTCATCGTTTTTGAAGTACGTATAGTTGTTGCTGCCGATATTGTCTTCATCCAATAAGACGTACAAGAAGTTATCGGCATCTCCGTTGTCCCCAGTCCAACCTAACATGAAGGCATCCGCTTCACCTTTGCTCGCCTTATCAAGGTAAGTAGCCCACTCATAGGAAACGATATTTGCTTTTACCCCGATATCGGCAAGGTTGCTTTGGATCACTTCTGCAACTTTTGCACCGTCTGGCATGTATGGACGTGGAACAGGCATTGCCCATAACTCCATCTCAAATCCATCCGGGAAGCCCGCTTCTGCAAGCAATTCTTTCGCTTTTTCAGGATTGTACTCATATCCTTCAATTTCATCGTTATACCCTGAGATTGATGAAGGCATCGGGTTTTTCGCGATGTCCGCACGCCCTTCGAAGAATGACTCGATAATCGCTTCTTTATCAATTGCATAGTTAATCGCTTGGCGGACTTCCTTTTTATCGAATGGCGGACGGGTTACAGTAAGCCCTAAGTAACCAACGTTCATGGACGGGCGTTCGATCAATTGCAGTTTATCGTCTGCTTCAATCTTTTCACCATCCGCTGGGTTAATGCCATCAGCAAGGTCGATATCTCCCGCAATCAAAGCATTGAGACGCGCCGAGTTGTCTGGGATTGACTTAAAGATGACTTTATTCAATTTCGGCAATCCTTCTTGCCAATAATCATCGAATTTCTCAATTGTAATCGTATCGTTCGCTTTCCACTCTACAAATTTGAATGGACCTGTTCCGACAGGGTTCCGCTCAAATTGATCATCGCCCTTTTCAAATGCTGTCGGGCTTGCAATTGCAAACATGCTCATCGCAATATTTTTCAGGAAAGGAGCTTGCGGGCGCTTCAATTTAATAACGACCGTATAATCTCCATCTGCAGTCACCGATTCGATAACATGCCCTTCATCCCCTTTAAACCCTCCGAACATCGAGTTGTAGTAAGGGAACTTTTCAGCATCGCCATTCGCCCAGCGTTCGAAGTTTTTAACGACAGCTTCCGCATTGAAATCCGTACCATCGTGGAACTTGACGCCTTCACGCAATTTGAACGTGTACGTCAAACCGTCTTCCGTGTTCCATTCTTCCGCAAGCCCTGGCTGAACCGTCGTGTCTTCCTCTCCAAAATTCAATAACGTTTCAAATATGTTCACTGTTACTTTAAATGTTTCTCCTTCAGTAACCCTAGACGGGTCGAGTGAAGTGGAATCTCCCCCACGTCCAAAGACTAACGTATCGCTTTTGCCTTCCCCGCTACTGCCTTCACTGCCGCATGCGGCTAAAATCGCAGATAAGCTTAGAAGCAACATGAACGCAATCGTCCACATTCCCCTTTTTTTCATATTGACCCCTCCAATTGTTTTATATCATCGTCGACCTGCTCCGTATATAAATGACAGGCGACAGAATGACCTTTTGAATGATCGACTAGTTTCGGCACCACTTTCGTGCAAATATCCATTTTGAATGGACAGCGCGTATGGAAAGTGCAGCCTGTTGGAGGATTGGCTGGATTCGGTATATCCCCCTCGATCGGTATTTGCTCTTTTTGATAGTCTGGATCAGGTACAGGCACGGCAGAAAGCAGCGCCTGTGTATATGGGTGCAAAGGTTTGTCATACAATTGCTCGCTATCCGCAATTTCAACCATCTTGCCCAAATACATGACGCCCACCCGATCACTAATATGACGCACTACCCCTAAATCATGGGCGATGAAAATGTACGTCAAATTGAACTCCTTCTGCAAATCTTGCATCAGATTCAATACTTGTGCTTGAATCGAAACATCTAACGCGGAAACCGGCTCATCCGCAATGATCAATTTCGGATTTGTCATCAACGCTCTGGCAATGCCGATGCGCTGTCTTTGCCCTCCACTGAATTGATGTGGATACCGTTTCGCGTGGAACTCGCTCAAGCCAACAATCTCTAAAAACTCGCGCACTTTTCTTTTTCGTTCCTTTTGGTCTTTCACGCCATGGACGATGAGCGGTTCTTCCAATATCTTTCCGATTGTATGGCGCGGATTCAAGGACGCATAAGGGTCTTGGAAAACCATTTGAATATCCCGTCTCGTTTTCCTCATTTCTTCAGAGGACAAGGATGTTAAACTTTTACCATCGAATTCCACTTCCCCTTCGGTAGGTTCAAGCAGCCTCATCAGAACTCTGCCAGTCGTAGATTTACCGCATCCACTTTCCCCTACGATGCCAAGCGTTTCCCCTTCATTTACGTAAAATGAAACATCATCGACCGCCTTGACATAGCCAACCGTTTTCCCGAATAAACCTTTTTTAACAGGAAAATGCTTTTTTAAATTTTCAACTTTCAACAACGGCTTTGTGCTCATCTTCTTTCACCCTTTCTTCATCGTATAAGAAACATCGGGTCTGATGAACATCTGCAGTTTGATACAGTTCAGGATCCTCTTTCTTACATCGGTCGAAAGCAAATTCACAACGCGCCGCAAACCTGCAACCGCTTCTGATCGAACCCGGTTTCGGAACATTGCCCGGTATGGAGTAAAGACGATCTTTCTTTTCTCTCATATCAGGCACCGATTGGATGAGCCCCTTAGTATATGGATGCTGGGGATTATCAAAGATTTCCTTCGTAGGAGCTTCTTCAATTACCTGTCCTGCATACATAACAATGACTCGCTTGCATGTCTCTGCGACGACTCCTAAGTCATGCGTAATCATCAATATCGCTGTTCCAAATCGATCATTCAATTCCTTCATTAATTTTAGAATTTGGGCTTGAATCGTCACATCGAGCGCTGTAGTCGGTTCGTCGGCAATCAAAATTTTTGGATTGCACACTAACGCCATTGCGATCATGACACGTTGCCTCATCCCACCAGACAATTGATGGGGATACTCTTTCAATAATTCATCAGCACGAGGCAAACCAACCAATTTCAACATTTCGACAGCCCGATCAGCTGCTTGCTTCTTCGACCATCCTTTTTCATGGAGCAAGATGGCCTCGATCATTTGATTGCCAATTGTAAAAAGTGGGTTTAAGGACGTCATCGGCTCTTGGAAAATCATCGCAATATCATTTCCTCTTATTTGCCGCATCTGCTTTTCAGATAGATGAACAAGGTTTTTCTCATCATATAAAATTTCCCCGCCGACAATTTTTCCGGGAGGGTTCGGTACAAGCCCCATTATGGAAAGCGATGTCACACTCTTTCCACATCCCGACTCCCCTACAATGCCCAATATTTCTCCTTCTTCAAGATGGAAGTCTACATGGTCTACTGCAGGCACCTCTCCATCATCCGTAAAAAAGGTAGTCTGCAAATCTTTTACTTCAAGAACACGTTTTCCTATCATCAGATCACCTTTTTTATTATTTTCTGAAACAGTAGATAATACCTATTATACTTTCAATTCTTTAAAACGCAATAATAAAAAAACTATCGGAAGCATTTCCGATAGTTTGGTAATTATTCTATTAAAATCCTTGAACTTGGAAAAGGTTATAATATACACCTTTCTTCTCCATTAACTGTTCATGGGTTCCCGTTTCCTGCAATTCACCGTGCTCAATAACAAATATTTTATCGGCATGAGTAATCGTCGATAAACGATGGGCGACAATGATCGTTGTCCGATCATGAGCCAACCGTTCTAAAGATTCTTGAATCAACGCTTCGCTTTCCAAATCCAACGCCGATGTCGCTTCATCCAAAATAAGCAGCGGTGGATTCTTCAAGAATACACGAGCTATGGCAATTCGTTGCTTTTGCCCTCCTGATAATTTTACGCCTCGCTCTCCAACAGTCGTTTCATAACCGTCGGGCAATGATTGTATAAAATCATGTGCATTCGCTGCTTTAGCTGCAGCGATCATCTCATCTTCAGTCGCATCAGGATTCCCCATTAAAATATTGCTTTTTACCGAATCGCTGAAAAGAATATTATCCTGCAAGACGATGCCGATTTGTTCGCGCAACGTTTTCACTTGGACATCGCGCAAATCATGGCCATCTATTCGTATCGCTCCATCCGTAACATCATAAAATCTTGGGATCAGGCTAACGATCGTTGATTTCCCGCCGCCGCTCATACCAACAAGCGCAACGGTTTCTCCAGGATTCACTGTAAAATCGATCGCCTTTAATACTTTTTGATCGTCCTCATCATAGGAGAAACTCACATTGTCAAACTCAATTTCCCCTTCAATCCTTGGCATCGAAGAAGCGCTTGGTCGATCCGTAATATCATAAGGCTCCTCCATAAGATCAAAAACCCTGTCCATCGATGCAAAAGATTGTGTCAATGAAGTAGAAGCATTCACCAACCGTCGGAGTGGATTATAGAGGCGGTCAATATACGCGATAAAAGCGACCATTGTTCCGACCGATAAATGTCCATGGATAACCTGATAACCCGCATAGCCTATAACAAGCAATGGAGCAATGTCTGTAATTGTATTGACGACCGCAAACGCCTTCGCATTCCACTTCGTATGATCCAGCGCCTTCTCTAAAAAATTTCCATTCGTCTCCTTAAAGCGCTTTTCCTCTTTCTCTTCCAATGCGAAGCTTTTAATGACGCTAATACCCGAGACACGCTCATGCAAATAGCTTTGCACATCTGCTAAAGCTTGAGAACGTTTACGGGTCAATTCCCGAAGCTTTCCAAAGAAATGTTTCACGCTATATGCATAAAACGGAAAGGCCAGCAATGTGACGATCGTCAAAGGAACGTCCATCGTTAACATAATAATGACAGCAATAATAATCGTTGTTAGGTCAAGCCATACATTCATCAAGCCGATCATGACGAAGTTCTTCGTCTGTTCAACATCATTGATGACACGTGATATGACTTCTCCGGCACGTGTATTGGAATAATACTTTAAGCTAAGCCGTTGTAAATGAGCATATAAATTTTCGCGTATATCATATAAAATTTTATTGCTCACATATTGCGCAAAATATTGCCGATAATATTCGACTGGTGGCCGGATGATGAAAAACAGCAGCACGGTGCCCCCAAGCCAAATGAATAACTGATTCGTCTTTTCCTGTGCAGAGAGATCGGAGCCGATAATATTATCGATCACAATTTTAATCAAATACGGAATAAAAAGCGGAATAGCGAACTTAATTACTCCGATTAACACCGTCAAAATAATTAGCCAATTATACGGTTTCACAAACTTCATATAACGCTTTATACTGTCACCCAATAGTTGTTGTCCTCCTATCAATCCATAAAATTGAAAAAGCCAACTGCGATGGTCACAGGCGGCTATTCGGAAACTGCTTATTTCATTTGCTTATAAAACTTGTAGCGATTTGTCCAAACTTCGATAAAATCAGGAGCAAATGGCCCTCTTCGCTGTTTAATCCAAGTGAGCAATTTTTCAAGATTCCGTTTTAAGATTTGATCAATTACGTCTGGATAATTCATTTTACGTTTATGATCTGCATATTCATCTTCATCTAAAATCATATAGCTCATATCTGGAAAGACCTTTACATCTAAATCATAATCGATATATTTTAACGCTTGATTGTCGAAAACGAATGGCGAGCTCATATTCACGTAATAGTAGACCCCGTCTTCACGAAGCATACATATGATGTTGAACCAATGTTCGGCATGAAAATAACAAATGGATGGCTCCCTTGTAAGCCATGTGCGACCATCCGCCTCTGTTACAAGAGTTCGTTCATTCGCACCGATTACTATATTCCTAGTACCTTTTAAAACTGTTGTTTCCTGCCATACGCGATGGATATGGCCGTCATGTTTGTAGCTATGTACTTGTATCGTTTCCCCTTCTCTTGGTATTGTCACGGAAAAAAACCACCTTTAAATTCGAAACCTTAATATTCGTACATTATACCAATTGGACATATAAAATTGAAACGATTACCCTTAAAATGTAAAGATGGTTTTAGAACATTCATTTCATAAGGAAAACCGGCAGCTTAAGCTGCCGGTAGGTGATGAAGATCCATTACTTTGTTTGATTTCCGAAACCGCCAGCTCCAGAATTGTTTTGTTTGTTCATTTCTGATTGCTGGTTTTGTTTGCGAACTTCGTTCACATCAGTTTCAGATCCAAACTCTTCACCCCTGTTTTGCTTTTTCACTTGGTTTGGGTCTGTGAACGAAGCTTGCGGGGCTTTGTTGTTGTAGTTGTTGCGATTTTTGTTTGTCATGGATTTTCACCTCCGTGAACAATATGGTGTGCAAAAAAGAAGGTATTATCCATTGGGAATTTTCGACATTACCTACTTTTCAATTCAGTCCAAATTTTTAATACAGGCACTGGCATTGGCAATGCTTCTACTTCCTCTTCTGAAAAGAATTGAAATTGCTTTAAAGGTAACTCGTTAATAATTCCGTGAAAACTTTGTATTTCCCACGTCAAATGTGAAAAGATATGTTTAAAACGGATTTCAGGGCTAAGATGCTTTATTTTCACGCCGAATTTTTCGTATAGTGCTTGTTCTGCTGAAATGTTCTTTTCCATTTCAATCATCGGGAATTCCCACATATTTGCCAGCAACCCAGTCTCGGGACGTTTCATAAGCAGCCATTCCCCTTTTTCATTTTGCAAAGCAAAAGAAAAAACTGGAACAATTTTTTTCTTCACTTTTTTTAATTTCACAGGCAATTCTTCTTGCTTGCCTTCATGAAATGCACCGCAAAATTGTTGGACTGGGCAAAGCAAACATTTCGGTTTCGGTGTACAAATTAACGCGCCCAATTCCATCATACCTTGATTAAATGATGACGGATCTTCCTTGTCGATCAATTCCATTACGACTTCTTCGAATATCTTCCGGTTTTTCGGCTGTGCAATATCATCTTCTATTAATAAAATTCTCGATAAGACACGCATGACATTTCCATCAACAGCATGTTCAGGAATATTATATGCGATGCTCAGAACAGCACCTGCGGTATATGGACCGACACCTTTCAGTTTTGAGATCTCACCTCTCGTCGAGGGCACAATGCCTCCGTAATTTGCTGCCACCTCTTTGACCCCACTTTGCAAATTGCGAACTCTCGAATAATAGCCTAAACCTTCCCATACTTTTAGCAGTTCTTCTTCATTTGCTGTAGCTAAGTCGAACACTGTCGGATATTTGTCAATAAAACGCTCAAAATAAGAAATGACAGTTTCTACACGTGTTTGTTGCAGCATCACCTCAGAGACCCAAATATGATACGGATCGGAAGTGCGGCGCCACGGCAAATCTCTCTTTTCCCGTAAATACCATGATATCAATACTTTCCTAAATTCTTCTTTCTGTTTAAATAATCGCATGAAAGCCTCCAAAAATTGCATTTGCTTTTCGTTCTCGGCAAAAAGGGTATATACTTATTGCATACAATAGTTTTAGCACCTTACGTCATGAGTACACCACATTAGAGGAGTGATCTATTGGATACAGGAACACATATTGTTATGGGAACCGCACTTTGCGGCCTATCACTTGCAGATCCTGTCGTTTCCTCAGATTCGGTCACAATGACTGCCGTATTTATCGGTTTAGTATCAGGATCTTTAATTCCCGATATTGATACAGTCTTAAAGTTACGAAATAACGCTGTCTATATAAGCAATCATCGGGGAATTACACATTCGATCCCCGCCATTTTACTTTGGCCTTTGGCTATTGCTGTGTTGTTGTCATTTATTTTTCCAAGCGCAGCATTTTTCCACGTTTGGGCATGGACATTCCTTGCGGTTTTTCTCCATGTTTTTGTTGATATTTTCAACTCCTATGGCACTCAAGCACTTCGGCCCTTCTCGAACCATTGGGTCGCCTTAGGGGTCATTAATACGTTTGACCCGATCATCTTTTCACTGCATATCGTTGCCATTGCATTTTGGCTATTCGGAGCAGACCCGATTCTTACATTTTTGATTTTATATGGGGTCCTTTTTGTTTATTACTTGTTGCGCTTCGCGGTAAAGGCAGCGGTGAAAAATGCCGTCCGCCACACAGTGCCAAATGCGGAAAGCATCTTCATTGCACCAACGATGCATTTCTTTCAATGGCGAGTCGCCGCTTCAGATGCATCATGCCATTACGTTGGACGTGCCTATGGACGCTCAGTGACGATTTACGATCGATTCGACAGAGAGCCTATGCCGGAATCGCCATATATTGATGCGGCGATGGAAGATCCAAACATCCAAGCGTTTGTATCTTTTTCGCCAATTTATCGTTGGTCTGTCTCGTATATTGACGACTTATATGAAGTGCGTCTCATAGACCTTCGCTATCGCAGCAAAGAATATTATCCTTTTGTGGCGGTCGCCCATATCGATCAAAATCTAAAAGTCGTTAATTCCTATACTGGATGGATTTTCTCAGAAGCTAAATTGCGAAAAAAATTGAAATTCATACCGAATTCATAAGTGAAGAGAGAGCTTGCTTATCAAGCTCTCAGCTTGTTGACAAACGCTGCGAATTGTACTAAGAAGGGTTCGATTTGCCATATTTCTGCGCCTTGTGGAAATTAAGACACTTTGGAAGTCGCGCACCTATACGACCTACCATGTGACAAGCGTCCTCAAGACAAGCTAGGCAAACTGACTACAAACCTTTAAAAGACTGTAGACAAAGTGAACAGATACTTTGTCTACAGTTTTATTTCCCTTCCTTTACAGGCTTTAGCATCGCAATCGGCAATGCCTCTTCTGAACGTTCTCCGCCCAGACGGTATCCCCATGCAAAACGGCCTTTCAAATAATCAACCTTGAAAAAGACGCCTTCATCACCATCAATTTTATAAATTTCACCTTTTTTAATTGTCGCTGGGTCAATCAAGTATGACTGGGCCATAACCGCCTTCCTTTGATAAACCGCATACTCGTTTATAATGCCTAACTGTTCAGCTTTTCGGGCTTTCTCCATTAGTCTTCCGATTTCCGATCGTAATTCATGTTCATTCATCTCACTATATTTCTTCTCATTCGTCATCTGTTTCGTTCTCCTTTTTTTCAATGAATTGTTCTATTCGAACAATCGGTATCCCCTTTTGATACATCGTTTGCTTAACACGGTTGTGGAGCTCATAGCCGCTATGCTTAGTTTGATAGCGCCGCCAAGCTTTTTCACCGACAGAGTCTGTAATTGCTTCCCACTCATCCTCATTTCTGTCGATGTCAATTGTTTCTAATACTTGTTGAATCAAGTCGAATGAAAAGCCTTTACGTGATAAAGCGTTTTGTATCTTTTGCTTCGTCTGGGAAGGTGTTGAATTTCGATTTGAAGCGGCTGACTTTTCAGCTAACTTCTTTGCATTTGCAAACTGCTCATCTTCAGAATAATTTTCAAGGACCTTTTCCTGTAGCTCCTTCTCCACGCCCTTTTTGCGAAGCTCTTGCCGTATCGCTTGTGGCCCTTTATAGCTCGTATTTTTATGTGTTTGCACCAATGCCTCTGTAAACGCTTCGTCATTTAAAAAACCCAATCTACGAAGCTTTGCGAGTGCTTCCAAAATCACCGCTTCCCCATACTCAAGCTCAGATAGCTTCTTTTTTACTTCGTGCTCGCTCCTCATTCGAAAAGACAAGTAATGGAGGGCGCGATTAAATGCTTTTTCAATTTGGTCTTCATATGTAATTTCGCCTAACGCCCATTCATCCATCGGCATTCCTTTCGTTAGGCCATATTTCACTAAAACGGATTCATGGACACTAAACGCATATTGTTCGTCAAGAAAAATATTATATCGCTCTTGATCTCGTTTTTGCCGGGTAATTTTCGTTATGACCGCCATTGTACTGCCTCCTTGCCTTTCTATATAGTATACATGTTCTCTATGAGCTGGTCAGCTTGTCGGCTTCTTTTTTTTCCAGTCGAAAAAAGAACGGTACTTGAAGCGTGTATATTTTTCCTATTGAAGGTCATCCTTTGTTTAAAAAGGGAGTTGTGCGACAATGGTTGAAGAACATGGCCCTGGTATATTAATGGCAGCTTTCATAATCGTAGTTGGAATTTTATTTAATCCATTCACGGCCAAAGCAGAAGAATTCCATTGGGGATTCAAGAAAGCGACAGACGGTGTACCGCCAAACGCAGGATCTGCTTTGGATGACTTACTAAACAAGTATGGGGCAATCTACAAAGGAAGCCCTAATGAAAAAGTTGTCTATTTAACCTTTGATAACGGATATGAAAATGGCTACACTGAGAGCATCTTAAATACATTGAAAAAAGAAGAAGCGCCGGCCACATTCTTTCTTACAGGCCATTACTTAAAAAGCGCTGCACCTTTAGTGAAACGTATGGTGGAAGATGGCCATATAATTGGCAACCATTCCTACGGCCATCCGAATATGGCGAACTTATCTGAAGAGAAAATGGAAGAAGAGTGGAAGAAGTTTGATGAGCTGCTCAAAGCAACTGCCGGCGTAGAAAGAACTACGTATGCCCGGCCTCCGGAAGGCATTTTCAATGAAAGGCTATTGGCAAAAGGAAATGAATTAGGCTACCGTCATATGTTTTGGTCTATCGCTTTCATCGATTGGCATGCAGACAAACCGAGGGGTAAAGCGTATGCATATAACGAGTTAATGGATCAGTTGCACCCAGGAGCGCTTATTCTTATGCATACTGTTTCCCCGGATAACGCAGAAGCACTTCCTGATTTCATTAGAGATGCAAAGAAATTAGGCTACGAATTCCGTTCTTTAGATGATTTAGTCCTTGAATACGAAAATGTTAGTCCGGTTTTAAGATGAATGAATTAAGCAGCCCCGGCAGTTTCATTTGCCGGGACTGATTTTGAAAGAACGGAAAAAAAGATTGGCGCATAATTTTTATGAAATACTCAACCCAACACATGACTCTCCATTGTCACTCATAAACAACTTAATGCGAAATAGGAATTTAACCGCCCATAACTGATCTTATGCCTGTTTCAAAACATCATTTCTTTTAAGGTATTTGAACAGCTTTCCTTCTCCCGCCTACTAAAGCGACAATGAACAGCACAGAGAAAATGACTGCAATAATTAATAAAAAGCTGACTCCTTCCATGTACTCCAAAAACAATCCACCCGCCAAAGGACCAGTCAAGCTGCCGATGCTGAAGAAAATGCCGCATAGAAGATTTCCGGTCGGCAATAACTCTTTTGGTGTCAAATCCGACATATAGGATATACCAAGAGAGAATACGGACCCTACAAATAACCCAGCGACAAACACGGTTGCTATAATAAGCGGCACTGCATTGCCTACGAAACCAGCCATGCCAAATCCTGCTGCTCCCCCCGCGAATGCTATAAGAATCACCGAACGCCTACCAATTTTGTCAGACAACATACCTAATGGCAGCTGCGAAACGATACCTCCAATAGAGAAAGTCGCTAAGATAAAGGAGACTGCTGTTAAATCGATGCCGCTTCGCAATGCATAAACAGGGTACATTGCATTTAAAGAAGACTCCAAAAAGCCGTATCCGAACGGACCTAAAAATGCGACCCAAGAAATGGCAATCGTCACTTTGGCACGCTTCATGAAATTGCCATCGGTTTTCGTACTTTGCGGAAGATCCGGAAATTCATTTTTCAATAAAAAAACTAAGAGCCATGCAGACATGCATAGCAGACCCGAAATAATAAAAGGCAATCCCATAAATATTTTGATAAGTGGAGTAAATAATGGACCGACTGCAAACCCTAAACTAAAGGACAGGCCGTAAATGGCAATGTTGCGACCTAAACGATGTTGTGGCGAAGTGCTCGTAATCCATGTTTGTGTTGAAAAATGCAATGCATGGTCTCCTATGCCTATGAGCAATCGAAGGATAAACCAAAAAAGCACATGTTTCCATAAAGGGAAAAGCAATAATGAAGAAAATACTAAAATGCCTCCTGTAATAATAACCGGCTTATAACCATACTTCCGCAGGGGAGCTTCCATGAAAGGTGAAATCAGAAGCGTTCCTATGTATAATCCAGTCGCATTTAAGCCGTTCAACGCACTCGACACGCCATCTTTTTCGAAGATGGCTGAGATGAGCGGCAATAACATTCCCTGTGAAAACCCTGAAATCGAAACAATGATAACGAGTATCCAAAAACGCTTCCGTTCATTCATATTAACCTTGTTCACACAAACACCTCAGATTTTCTGCTAAAATTCAATATATATAGTAGCATAAGGAGGCGATTAACGAATGATTTTCGAAATGACTGAAAACGGTTTTGTAACGAGCACTTCGTTTGGCAAGTTGGAAGTATCCTCCGATGAAGCATATGGCTTCAGGCCATATCAACTACTCGTGTCTTCTATCGCTGTATGTAGCGGTGGCGTACTGAGGAAAATATTGGACAAAAAAAGGATGCCTGCAAAACATATTTCAATTGAAGTAAGAGAAGTGAAACGGAATCCTGAAATCGCAGATCGGGTTGAAAAGATTCATCTTCATTTTCTGATCGACGGCATCCAAGCAAAAGAGACGGTCATGGATAAAGTGATGGAGTTGACGAGCAATAACTGTTCAATGGTACAATCGGTAGCAGGTTCGATCGAAATCGTAAAAACATATGAATTACAAAATTAAAAAAGGCCCAGTCCATATCTGTCTTAAGAGAATGGCTGGGCCCTTTACGTATAAAATGAACTTTCACTTTCCATTTGCATATAAGTCGTAGGCGTCTTTCGGCGTTCGCCGTTAAACGTTCACGGATCCCCTCCTTCATTTCAGGATGTGATTCGTCACTACTCTACGGCCTCCTTTGCGAATAGGTTATTGTCATTATAGCATGATATTTATCAATTGCAAATATTTTGTTTCATGGAATATTCATTTAAATTGTAAAGGTATGGAAGACATTGAAATAATGCACTTTATACTATACGATTACAATGATGAAAAGAGGTGTGCGTCTTGGAGAAAAGACAACAAGTAGAAGATTTAAAAATTCGTTTGCATCAATTCCTTGAAAGATTGGAATCGATCGAACCAGAAACAGCAGATTTGCAAGAAATTGATCAGCTCATCGAATTGATCGATGAACTGGAAAATCAAATGAACAATTTAAAAGAAGAAAGATGATTCTTGTAGGGGGAAATAAAATGTACATAGAACAACTTGAGAAAAGCATGTACGATCTCATTTGCGAAACTTCCACAAACCTGCCGAAAGATGTCCGCCGCGCAGTTAAAGCGGCACGTGAGCAAGAGGACGCAGGCACTCGTGCAGCAATGAGCCTTGATACGATCGCAAAAAATATTAATATGGCAGATGATAAGCTGTCTCCTATTTGCCAAGATACAGGTTTGCCCACCTTCAAAATTAAAACGCCTGTCGGAGTAAATCAGCTTGAAATTAAAGCCGCAATTAAACGTGCAATTGCCCAAGCGACGAAAGACGGCAAGCTACGACCGAATTCAGTTGACTCCCTTACCGGGGAAAACAGTGGCGATAATTTAGGAATAGGATTGCCCGTTGTAAAATTTGATCAGTGGGAAGAAAACCATATCGAAGTTAAACTAATTCTAAAAGGCGGCGGTTGCGAAAATAAAAACATTCAATACAGCTTGCCTACAGAGCTTGAAGGGTTAGGACGCGCAGGCCGAGACTTAGATGGGATTCGCAAATGCATACTGCATGCAGTTTACCAAGCGCAAGGACAAGGTTGCTCTGCTGGGTTCATCGGGGTAGGTATAGGAGGCGACCGTTCTTCGGGATACGATCTTGCGAAAGAGCAATTGTTCCGGGAAGTTGATGACGTAAACCCGAATGCCGATCTCGCAAAATTAGAAAGCTACATTATGGAAAATGCAAACAAATTAGGGATTGGCACAATGGGGTTCGGCGGAGAAGCAACTCTATTAGGCTGTAAAATTGGAGTCATGCACCGTATCCCTGCAAGCTTCTATGTTTCCGTTGCATACAATTGCTGGGCTTACCGCCGGATGGCAATAGACATCGATTCAAATACAGGAGAAGTGATAAGATGGCATTATAATGATGGCGATAAATTATCCTTTGAACAGTCAGAAGAAAAGGGAACAGCTGTCCAAACTTCTCGTACAGTTGAATTGCAAGCCCCAATAACAGAGGAGCAAATTCGTGAATTAAAGGTCGGAGATGTCGTGAAAATTAGCGGTCGCATGTATACTGGCCGTGATGCGATCCATAAATATTTGACCGAAAACGATGCCCCTGTCGATCTTGATGGCCACATCATTTATCATTGTGGACCCGTCGTATTGAAAAATGAAGACGGCAGCTATGAAATTAAAGCTGCAGGACCGACAACATCCATTCGCGAAGAGCCTTATCAAGGCGATATTATGAAAAAGTTTGGCATTCGCGCTGTCATCGGAAAAGGCGGAATGGGACCGAAAACGCTTGAAGCATTACAAGAACATGGTGGCGTTTATTTAAACGCAATCGGTGGTGCAGCCCAATATTATGCAGATTGCATAAAAGCTGTTGAAGGTGTCGATTTGCTTCAATTCGGCATTCCCGAAGCTATGTGGCATTTACGGGTTGAAGATTTCACCGCAGTCGTAACAATGGACTCGCACGGCAATAGCCTTCATGCAGATGTTGATAAATCCTCTCTGGAAAAACTGTCTCAATTCAAAGAAAAAGTATTTAACTAAGTTCATAGCTTATCAAGAAAACTACCCTTGGATAACAATTATCCAAGGTTTTTTCTATTTTAAGTGTTTTTTAGTAACACCTTTTCATTTTGGATGCTATAATACAAACAATAATAATTATTACTTAGTAATTAATATTGTAAAGGAGAACAAAATGTGTCTTATCAACATAATTTAATTCGATGAGGAATTGTAATCTTATTGATTTTGAGATTCATTATCATTTAGGAGGGATATAAATGACAACTTTTTCGAAAGAATTCTCACCATCTAAAAAGTTTTCTCTTCAAGAGCATTATGAATTGATCGCTGCCCTTTTGTCAGGAATACTGATCGCAGTTGCCTGGTGGTTAGGAAGAGATGGAATTGAAGCAATATCCATTTTTCTATATATCACTGCTTTCCTAATCGGTGGATTCGCTAAAGCGAAAGAAGGAATCGAAGAAACGATAAAAGATAGAAGATTGAACGTTGAAATGCTTATGATTTTCGCTGCAATTGGCTCCGCCATTATTGGCTACTGGGCGGAAGGAGCTATTCTTATTTTTATATTCGCAATTAGCGGTGCTTTAGAAACGTATACGCTCAATAAAAGCCATAAAGAAATATCTGCACTTATGGAACTACAGCCTGAAGAAGCATTTGTCATCCAAGCTGACGGTTCCACAATTCGAGTTGCCACTTCTTCATTAAAGGTCGGAGCCGAGCTTTTAGTAAAACCCGGCGAAAGGATTCCCGCTGATGGCGTAATTATACATGGCTCTACTTCCGTAGACATGTCAGCCATTAATGGAGAGTCAATTCCTGCTGAAAAACATATTAACGATGAGTTGTATGCTGGTACAGTCAACTTGACCGGCGCCATTCGTATGAAAATGACAAAGCCTATTTCAGAAACGCTGTTCCAAAAAATTATCGCTCTCGTTCAAACTGCACAAAGTGAAAAGTCCCCTTCCCAACAATTTATTGAAAAATTTGAAGGAACTTACGTGAAAGTTGTAATTTTTACAGTACTTGCTATGATGTTTCTCCCTCACTTCCTTTTGGGCTGGGATTGGACTACTACTTTTTATCGTGCAATCGTGTTATTAGTCGTCGCCTCTCCATGTGCTCTCGTTGCATCTATTATGCCGGCAACTCTATCAGCCGTTTCAAATGGTGCGAAAAACGGCATTCTATTTAAAGGTGGCGTTCATCTCGAACATTTGGCTACATTAAAAGCTATCGCTTTTGACAAAACAGGTACTTTAACGACAGGTCAACCAGTCGTGACAGATTTTCTTGTTCGAGAAGGCGTGGATGAAAATGAAGCATTGGCTATGTGGACTGCAATTGAAAGCCAGTCCAACCATCCACTTGCGGTTTCAATTGTAGATTTTGCAAAAAGCAAAAATGTCATATCGTCAGAAATTCCTTTAATTGAAGATATACCTGGCCATGGAATTCGTGCAACAACAGAAAAAGGCGTCATCTATATAGGCAGCCCGAAATTCGTAGGCAAGGAATTGGTTGATCATTTTGCAGACGGCATTGCAGGAGAACTCGTATTGGATGGGAAAACAGTCGTATTCATGAAAGATGATAAAGGCATTCACTCATTAATTGCCTTGAAAGACAGCCTGCGACCGGAAGCGGCTCGCGCAATAATGGACTTGCGAAAATTAGGAATCCAATCCATCATGCTGACGGGCGATAATGAAAAAACTGCGAATGTCATTGCAGGGGAAGCAGGAATGGATCGGTATGTTGCGGAATGTCTCCCTGAAATGAAAGTGAATCAATTGAAGAAGTTAATGAACGAAAAAGATGCGGTTGGAATGGTCGGGGATGGCATAAATGACGCACCCGCTTTAGCAACGGCGACTTCGGGCATCGCAATGGGAAAAGGGACGGATGTAGCCCTTGAAACTGCTGACGTTGTGCTTATGCAAAATGATCTAACGAAAATTTCCTATGCTATCAAAGTATCAAGAAAAATGCAGAGAATCGTAAAACAAAACATGATCTTCTCAATATCAGTGATTGTACTTTTAATCATTTTAAACTTCCTACAAGCAGTTGATTTGCCATTCGGAGTAATTGGCCATGAAGGAAGCACAATACTCGTCATTTTAAACGGCTTAAGGATGTTAAATAAAATCGATTGAGATTGTATGGGAATTAGTAATGGTATCATCCTTGAAACGCCTCTTTCCGTTATAGGTGCAAACTTTCCGGGAAGCGGGCGATGAGCCAATCGAACCACGAAGAGCTCGAATGGCCGTACGTTTATCAACAAGCTGAGCAATGCCTATGAAACGGCATTGCTCTTTTCTTTCGCCAATTTAGCTTGTTTTCTTTCCGTCATTACTGCATTTAACTGTCCGCCCAACATTAGAATGATAGCGGAAAAATAAAGCCAAAGCATTAAAACAATAATTGCACCAATACTGCCATACGTTTTTGAATAGTTCCCAAAATTACCGACATAATACGAAAATGCCAATGAAGTCAATATCCACCCTACAGTGGCGAATAAAGCCCCTCCGAGAACACTCCTCAATTGGATTTTCAAGTTGGGCACTACCCAATAAATTGCTGAAAATACAACAAATATGAGTATTGGGGGCAACAGCCATCGTAAACTGCCCCAAAGTTTCAAAAAGCCTTCTTCCAAACCAAAATATGAAAAAGCAAGACTACCAATCTGTTGACCGAAGACAGGTAGTAGTAAAGCAACTATCAAAACAGCGATAAGTGCGACAGTGAAGACAATCGACATCCCTCGGGCAACGAGAAACGATCTTGTTTCATCGACAAAATACGACCTGTTCAACGCTTTTGTTAAGGCATTCATCCCTTTAGAAGCAGACCATATTGTTGCCAGTATTCCAATAGACAACAATCCCCCATTGCGATTTTCCAATATTTCACCTAATGTATCATGAATTAAGTTATATACACTTTCAGGAGCGTAATCACGTATGAAGAGAAAGATTTGCGATTGGTCTAAATGCAAATAAGGTAAAAGGGTTATTATAAAGATTAATAGCGGGAAAAGAGACATTAGAAAAAAGAAGGCCAATTGGGATCCTAATCCCGTTATATCGACTTTCTTTATTCTAACTAATAGCTCTTTCCAAAACCCATTAGCTGTCGTAACATCAAACTTTTCCAAATCACCTTCTTTGACATCCTCAAAGAAATTCATTAACCTGCTATCCTTCAAAAAGCCATCTTTGCCTTCATTTTTTCGTTGTTTCATTTTTGGAGTCAATTGCTTATCCTTATTCACATTTGACTCACTCCTTTCGGAAATTACAACTTTTTTGCCGATGGCGAATTGTCACTTTCAGAGACAATATCCTTGATCTCTTCCTTAGAATCGACAAAAGCTTCTTTCGTGTTGACGACAATATCCTTTACTTGTGGAGTTAACGTTTTCAATTCATCCACTTGACTTTTAATATAGGTAGCGTCTCCAGCTACTTGTTCATATAAGGACATATACTTATCTTTCGTTTCCATAATTTTTTGTTTTAAGTCATCGGGATTTTTTGAATAATGACTGATTTGCGCTGCAAGATCATTCGACTTTTTCACGACATGTTGCCGTGTACTTCTATCCAACATACTTAAAAGCCCGCCAGCAATCGCCCCCAAAATAATAAATCTTCCAAATTTGCTATTTCCCACTCTAAACCCTCCAATATCATCTAATTTGCATACCATATTATACCCTTAACAGTGAAAAACAAACAATCATGACGAAAATGAAAAAAGTACTTGACTAAACTGTTTAAGTTTCGGAATATTAACAATAACACTATTTATCTTTTAAAATCAGTAGCTATATAGTGTTGTGGAAGGAGTGTTGTTTGCAAAGGGATGAAAAGAAGTCTTATTCGACAAATTAATTAGGGGGGAAAAGTATGGATATGGATGCAATTGCAAAGTTTTTGGACAAGGTAAGCGGTTTTGTTTGGGGAGTACCGCTATTAGTCCTGCTTGTAGGGACCGGGATTTTTCTTACTTTTCGTTTGTCATTTATACAAGTCCGTTTATTGCCCTATTCTTTAAAGCAGATTTTTACAAGAAAGCATGATAAAAAAGCCGATGGTGACATCTCCCAATTCCAGGCGCTGATGACTGCTATGGCTGCTACTGTTGGAGTAGGTAATATTGTCGGAGTTGCGACTGCTGTATTTATGGGCGGACCGGGAGCAATCTTCTGGATGTGGCTAGCCGGATTTTTTGGAATGGCAACAAAATACGGGGAAGCCATTCTTGCTGTTAAGTATCGGGTCAAAGATTCCAAAGGTAAAATGGCTGGGGGGCCGATGTATTATTTGGAGCATGGCTTGAAACAGAAATGGCTCGGTGTGTTATTTGCTGTTTTCGGCGCATTAGCTGCTTTTGGTATCGGTAACGGTACTCAATCCAAAGCTGTCGCTGACGTTATGAATAACACGTTCAACGTGCCGCACTACATTACGGGAATTGCACTTGTCGTTTTCGGTGCACTCGTTATCTTAGGGGGCATAAAATCAATTGGCCGGGTTACCGCATTTTTCGTTCCGATCATGGCACTTTTTTATTTCATTGCAGGAGCGATTGTCGTTATTATGAACTTAAATTTAGTTCCTGAAGCATTCGCTCTCATCTTCAAAGATGCCTTTACTGGACAAGCTGCTGCCGGAGGAGCAATCGGTGCCGTCATCCGATTTGGGGTCGCACGTGGATTGTTCTCGAATGAAGCCGGGTTAGGATCTGCACCGATTGCCGCAGCTGCAGCTAAAACGGATTATCCTGGACGGCAAGCGTTAATTTCCATGACGCAAGTATTATTCGACACGTTAATCATTTGCTCCATTACAGGAGTTACGATTGTCATGTCTGGTAAATGGCAAGACAAATCAATTGACGCAGGTGCACTGACTGCAGAAGCATTCGGATCATTCCTTGGTTCAGCAGGTCCACTTATCGTAGCAATCGGATTAATTTTCTTCGCTACATCAACGATCTTAGGATGGAGCTATTACGGGGAAAAATGTTTCCAATATTTATTCCCAAAACACGGTTTTGTCTTAGCTTATCGAATCATCTTCGTAGCATTTATTTTTGTTGGAGCAGTTGCTTCCCTCGATGTTGTCTGGGCACTTGCTGACGTACTGAACGGCTTAATGGCGATTCCAAACTTGATTGGACTGTTAGGGCTGTCCGGTATAATTATAATGGAAACAAAGCGTTTCCAAGCGAAAGTCCAAGAAGAAAAAGAAGCGGAACGATTGGGCAAGCAAACTTCAGTTGACACATCCGCCAAATAATGAAATGATAGTTTCTATGTTAACGAAAGGCGGACGAATCAATGGATTTAACTCAACCATCCACAGAAAACGTGGCGTATATGATTGATAAAATTAAAGACAAGCTTCGCATGGTCAATGTCGATGCAATGAAGGCAGAAAGCTTCAATACTTCTCATTATGAGGATTTGGTTTACATTTATGAGATGGTCATGAAAAGAGAAACGATCAGTCCTAATGAAATGCAAGCGATTGCAGCGGAATTGGGTTCATTGCGCAATTGATCCTATGCAGGAAAAGGTGCCTCACCAATCGATCTTCTTTGATCGGTTTAAGGTTTAGGCGCCTTTTCTTTAATTCGGATAGATAAAACAAAATAAAAAGGCTAATTAAAGGATTTTTCCTTTAATTAGCCTCAGACTGTAGACATAGCATCTTTTCACTTTGTCTACAGTCTTTTTAAGGTTTTTAGTCATGAATTAGATGATTGCTCAGCTTGGCTTGGCTTGTAAACGCAGTATGCGAGCGTTTGTCAACAAGCTGGCTTTTTTATTCTACCATTGTTCCATCTTTCATAACTAACGGTTGTATTAACACTTCGACACGACGGTTTTTACTTCTGCCTTCCGAAGTATCATTCGATGCAATCGGCTCCGTATCTCCATAGCCTTTTACGCTGAACAACTTAGGGTCTAGCCCGTTGCTGCTAATAATAATCTTTAAGAAATTTAAAGCACGTTTCGCACTAAGTTCCCAGTTATCCTCAAACTCCGCATTATGGATCGGGACGTTATCCGTATGTCCGGTAATTACTATTTGCCGTGGCTTCTCGAATATTAGAAGATTTGCAATATCCTTTGCCATGTTTTCATATTGCGGACTGATTGTCGCCTTCCCTGTTTCAAAAAGGATGCTATCACGAATCGTTACAAGCAATCCTTCGTCTGTCAATTGTGTCTCGAATTGATTTTCCAACTCATGGACCGCAATATAGTCATCCAATTTTTCTTGGATGCCTTCTAATGACTTCTGATCCTCAAGATAGGATGAGTTTTCATTTTCTTCCCCTGACGAATCTTTCGGTACAGGAACAGAAGTCGGCGCAGCGTCATCCATTACCCCTTTTCCCCCGTCAAAGATTTGGTTGAAAACAGAGGAAATTTGACTAAATTTCGCCTCATCCAATGAACTTGATGCGAATAAAACGATAAATAATGCTAATAGTAACGTGAGCAAATCAGAATACGGCAATAGCCATGATTCGTCAATATGCCCGTCATCTTTTTTACGCTTGCGTTTCCTCGACAACCTGTCCCGCCTCCTTGCCTCCGCCAGCATTTGCGAGCTTACGACGTTCTTCCATTGACAAGTAAGAAGATAATTTCTGTTCTATCACTCGTGGCGCTTCACCTTCTAAGACGGATAAAATGCCTTCGATCATCATCATCTTTTGACGTGATTCTTCTTTTGACTTCCTTTTCAGCTTATTTGCGAACGGATGCCATAACACGTACCCTGTAAAAATTCCTAATAACGTTGCGACGAATGCGGCAGAAATTGCATGCCCCAATGCCTCAATATCATTCATATCTCCAAGTGCTGCTATTAAACCAACAACCGCACCCAATACCCCTAAAGTCGGAGCATATGTCCCTGCTTGTGAAAAGATTAGGGCTCCTGATGAGTGCCGATCTTCCATAGCATCGACTTCTTCAGTTAGTACATCACGGATGTAATCGGCGTTTTGTCCATCTATCGCCAAACCTAATCCATTTTTCAAAAATGGATCATCAATTTCATCCGCCTTTGCTTCCAGCGATAACAATCCTTCTCGTCTCGCGATATCTGCCCAACCTGAAAACATACGAATCAAGTCTGCATCAGATGTCAATTTTTGTTCACGGAAAATGATTCCGAACAATTTCGGCACGCGTTTCAGTTCTTTCATTGGAAACGCAATGACAACAGCTGCTACCGTTCCAACGATAATGATGAGGATTGCAGCGATATTCCAAAGAGCATCCGGCGATACGCCTTTCATGACCATACCGACAAACAATGCGACAACGCCAAGGATAAGCCCAAAAACCGTTGATAAATCCATTTGACTACCTCCATGTCAGTCTACTTCTTTTTATTTCGACAGAAATAGGCATTTCTTTAGAGTTATATTGTAAATAAAATAAGAATTCGATGTGACAGAAATTTATATTTCATTTTTTCTAATTGCCTGAGGAATGCGATTGAAGTAGTATGAATACATACGTTGAAAGGAGTAGATCGTATGTCTACATTCGAAAAGAAGTTGGAAAATTATGCGGAATTGGTCGTTAAAGTAGGGGCCAATATTCAGCCGAATCAAATTTTATGTATTAGTGCATCCATTGAAACTGCTGATTTTATTAGGATGGTTGTTAAAAAAGCATATGAAGCAGGTGCACGCAATGTTTTAGTTGACTGGGCAGACGACCAAATTTCAAGAACTCGATACGAAATGGCACCAGCTGATTCTTTTTCGGAATTCCCCGAGTGGAAGGTTATGGAAAAAGAAAAACTATCAGAAGCAGGGGCGGCTTTCGTAAGTGTCGCTTCACAAAGCCCCGACTTACTAAAAGGGATAGAAACTTCACGTATTGCTGATTTCCAAAAGGCTGCAGGCAAAGCTTTAAGCAAGTATCGCCAAATGATGCAAGCTGACCAATTCAGCTGGTGTGTCATCGCTGCCCCATCAAAGGCTTGGGCAGCAAAGGTTTTTTCTGATCTGCCGGAAGAAGAACAAGTACCTGCACTTTGGGAAGCAATCTTCAAAGCAGTACGTGCTGATCAAGAGGATCCTGTAAGTGCTTGGAAGGACCTCGATCGAACATTAAATGATAAAGCGGATTACTTGAATAAAAAAGCATACAAAAAACTTCATTACACTGCTCCAGGAACTGATTTAACGATTGAACTGCCTGAAGGGCATATTTGGGTAGGCGGCGGCAGCGTAAATATTGCAGGCAATGCTTTCATGGCAAATATGCCGACTGAGGAAGTATTTACAGTTCCACATAAAACGGGTGTCAACGGATATGTTTCCAATACAAAACCGCTAAGCTACGGCGGCAATATTATTGATGATTTTAAAGTTACGTTTAAAGATGGGAAAATTACAGCGGTGGAAGCCGGACAGGGCGAGGAAGTCCTTAACCAGCTTATCAACACCGACGAAGGTGCTAAGTATTTAGGTGAAGTCGCTTTAGTGCCTCACGCATCTCCGATCTCTGAATCAGGAATATTATTTTACAATACATTGTTCGATGAAAATGCTTCTAACCATTTAGCGATCGGCAGTGCATACTCTTTCTGCATAGAGGGCGGCAAAACAATGTCGACAGAAGAGCTTGAAAAACATGGATTGAATCAAAGCATTACGCATGTTGACTTCATGATTGGATCCGCTGAAATGGACATCGATGGCATTACAGCAGATGGCCAAGTAGAACCGGTCTTCCGTCAAGGCAACTGGGCATTCTAATTATTGACACAATCAATTCAAATGAGGTCTTTAAAAAAGTTTGTTATATAGTATAATGGTTATAGCAAAATCATTCATATGAAATAGAAACGGGCAAACCTTTTTCCAAATTTCATACGAAATATAGAATATATATGTAGAGAGGGGTCTTGATGATGGGCTTGATGTTTACAACAGTAATCGGATATGCAATTGTCCTTTTAATTGCAGCATTGTTCACAATGCATTACCTTGGTAAGGCTCTGAATTCTTCTGATGCAGAAACGATAGATCCAAAGCCAGAAACTAAATAAAAAAGAGTTGCCAGTTGGCAACTCTTTTATTTTTCGGTAAAATTAGCACATAAATCATTTGGGGGCATGTTTATGACTATCTTAACCGATATTATGACATTCAATGAAGAGTTCGTTAAAGAAAAGAAATATGAACAATACGCTACGACAAAATTTCCAAATAAAAAAATTGTCATTCTGACTTGTATGGATACTCGTTTAACAGAGCTTCTTCCTAAAGCAATGAACTTGAAAAATGGAGATGCGAAAATAATCAAAAGTGCGGGTGCAATTGTAACTCATCCTTTCGGTGGCATTATGCGAAGCATTCTCGTTGCAATATACGAATTGCAAGCTGACGAGGTATATGTCATTGGCCACCATGATTGTGGCATGAGTTCAGTCGATACGGAAAAAATCATTAATAAAATGGTCGATCGCGGAATCGATAAGAACCTATTTACAACTTTAAAGTATTCTGGAATTGATATGAAAGACTGGCTACATGGTTTTAATGATGTAACAGAAAGTGTCAAATCAAGTGTGGACAGTATTAAAAATCATCCATTAATGGACGCTAAAGTGCCAGTTCACGGCCTCGTCGTACAACCAGATACTGGAAAATTAGACGTTATCGTTAACGGTTATGATCAATAAAGACGTTCCACATTTCCCGGGAAATACATAAAAGACTGTAGACAAAGTAAATTTTACTATGTCTACAGTCTTTTTATAGTTAATAGTCATGAAATAGGTGTTTGCCTATCTTGGCTTGAAATCGCTTGCCACATAGAACATTTCCGAAAAGGGCGCGTAAATACGGCAATATTAATTCATAGTATGCAAGCGTTTTTCAACAAGCTGAGCCGATTCCTATTAAAGGAATCGGCTCTTTATTTTCGACATTAATCTCCGCCATGCGGCCTTGCCCTTTCAAAAATCGTCTTCCACTATGGCATACATGTAATGATCTTCCCAAACACCGTTAATATACAACAATTTTCGCAGCAAGCCTTCTTGAGTAAAGCCTGCGTTCTCCAATACTTTTACGGAACCGGTATTTTTAGGAGAAACAAATGCTTCGACACGGTGAAGGGACATCGTTTCGAAAGCAAATTTTGTTACAATCTTCACCGCTTCAGTCGCAATCCCTTTTCCCGTCTCCCTTTCATCTACCGAGTATCCGATAAAACCGCTCGAAAAGGGCAATCTTTTAATGCTATACAATGAAATATGCCCAACTAATCTGCTTGTTTCCGAATCAAATATACCGAAGTTATACTCCCTGCGGTCCCTCATCTGATAGATGGATTCCCTGATTTTATCCCGCTGGACAGAAACGGTATAATAACTCGGTTCATGACGAGGCTCGAATACTGTCCAAAACTCTTTATTGGCGATTAACATCTCCGTGAAAATCGAAGCGTCCTCTTCTGTCAATATTCGTAAATAGATCGTTTCTCCTTCAAGCAGAATCAATACTTGTTCACCCTTCTTTGGAAGCTATTTTCAAAAACTCTTCTACGTCCTTCACACAAAGAGCTACACCTTTCTCCCAAAAATCGACTTTTGTTATATCTTCTCCTAAATGCTTCATAGCCAGGTCTTCGACAGACATAACTGCAGTATCGCGCAATAAAGATAGATACTTCTGTTCGAAGTTTTCTCCTTCGGCCAATGCTTTCGCATAAATGCTCAGCGAGAACAAATATCCAAATGTATACGGGAAGTTATAGAACGGTGTGTTCGTAATATAGAAATGCAGCTTAGATGCCCAGAAATGAGGATGGACTGTATTAAGCGCACCCCCATAAGCTTCTCTTTGCGCTTCCTCCATTAATTCATTCAAACGTGCTGCAGGAACAACTCCATGTTTTCGTTCCTCATAAAACCTTGTTTCAAATAGGAAACGCGCATGGATATTCATGAAAAATGCGACGCTGCGCTGAACTTTATCTTCTAAAAGCGCAACTTTCTCCTCATTCGTCTCCGCTGCTTTCACCGCAGCATCCGCTACAATCATTTCGGCAAATGTGGATGCAGTTTCTGCGACGCCCATAGCATATTGCCGATTCATATAATGTACAGGGCGCAGCGCGTATGAATGAAATGCATGGCCTAATTCATGGGCTAAAGTTGCAACGTTCGACATAGAACCACTATATGTCATGAAGATTCTGGATTGCTCCGATTTTGGCATACCCGTACAAAAACCGCCTGGACGTTTGTTCGGACGATCCTCGGCTTCAATCCAACTTTCATTGAAAGCTTTGCGTGAGAAAGCTTCTAACTCCGGACCGAATTTGCCGAATTGTTCTAAAATGAATTCAGCGCCTTCCTCATATTCCATCGTCTTCGTAGAAGCAGTCACGGGTGCATCCAAATCATACCAGTCAATCTTTTCCTTGCCTATCATCTTGGCTTTTGCACTTAAATAAGATACAAATGGTTCTTTGTTGGCACTAATTGCACTCCACATCGCATCCAACGTTTCTTGGCTCATGCGATTTCTCATTAGAGGCTCTTGAAGGACGGAATCCCAGCCTCTCTTATCATAAACGGCTAGCCTGAATCCTGCCAAGTGATTTAAAGCAGAAGCGAAAAAGTCTTCTTTCGATTTCCATGCCTCTGTAAGTTTTTCGAATGCTTCTTTCCGGATTTCTTCATTTTTATTTGATGAAAGATTATTTGCCTGTCCTACTGATAATGACTTCTCTTCCCCGTTAACAGTCATTTGAATTTCAATATCTCCGACAAGCTGATCATATAATTGTCCCCATCCTTGATAACCATCAACACTTAAAGCGGTAATCAAGCTTTCTTCTTCTTCGGAAAGCTTCATTTGCACTTCTTCTCGCCATTCATTCAAAATGAATGTAAACTGTGAAAGTTCATCCGTTTCAAGTAACGATTGCCAAACCTCTGCATCGGTTTTTGCAAGTGTTTGCTTGAATCTTAGTTGAATGTTTGCAAACTTCGCAGATAAAGCTCCCATTTCCCCTTGCAGGATCAATGCCTTTTTATCTTTTGTATTTGCAGCTAAAAAACAGCCGATAACTGCTCCTGCTTCTCGTAAATTAATGGCAGTGCCTTTTATCGCTTCTATTAGCTCAAAAACCTTTTTTCCGTCATCCGCGGAAACAGGTGTATGGAACTTCGCAACTTTCTCTTCAACGATATTGATCTCCTCTTTTGAAGCATCCAAATGTGCCCGAAGTTCTTGTGATTCACTACCCCCTGCAAAAAAAACATCTAAATCCCATACTTGTGAATAACCCACTTTCGTCATAACAAATCCCCCTACTCTTTTTTAAAATTTTCGTTAACTACGAATATTATTATAACACGAATCTTCGGTGTTCGAAATAATGGTTTTTGTGACGTAAATTTCATACTTTCTTTCGCACCAAGAGCATTTCATAGGTATACTGTTCAAAGGGAGGATTTATTATGTCAAGAATTATCATGATGACTCTTTCACTTTTAGTGCTAATCATTTTACATGTCATCGCGACTTTTTTCTCTTTGAACGGTCAAACAACTAGTGAAATCGCAAATAGGCTGCCATTACTTTTTATTCCAGCAAATTATGTCTTTTTATTATGGATAGTAATATACGCAATGTTATTTGTTTGGATTCCTTCGTTTGCAAAAGAACAAAAATTTATAAATTTACGGATGTACGGCTTCTTCACTGCTATTGCACTATCGATCGTATGGATTTTCTGTTGGCACTATGGCTACCTGTCTTTAAGCATCGCCGCTAAAATCCTGTTACTATGCATTTTGTTTTCAGTGTATTTTAGCTATCATAAGACGGATAACCATATATCAGGCAGGATGCCATATAGTTTGCTAATTGGATGGAATTTTCTTACTCTCATTTCAACAGTAAGCTATTACTTACTGCTGCATGATTGGTCTGGTTTCGGTTTAAGTGCTCCATTATGGACTGTCATCTATTTAACGATTTCTACAGCATTTGCCCTTCATTTTATGTTTCATTACCACGATTTTATGATGAACTTCGTGTTCATTTGGACATTTATCGGCATTGCATTTAAAAACGGAACTGATGAACTTTTTGTAACAGCTGCAGCATTATTTTTAACAGCGGTTCTCATAGCATTTATGATCTTCAGAGAAAATCATTCAAAAAAACGGGCTGTCCTTTCAAAATGAAAGAACAGTCCGTTTTATTTCTATTCTGTTTTCTACTTATCGGGACGAAGGTTTATTTCATCAAATAAGGGATTGAACTCTATAAATTTTCCGAAGTATAGTTGTTTACGTACGTTCAATTAATCTTGGAGCAGTCGTGAATAAAAGCACCGCTACAATCGCACAGAGCAATATGGACGGAACCATATACGAAGCGTTGTAAACAAGCGAATATAACCAAACAGGCTGGTCTCCTGCATATTCTGCGAAGAAAATCATGCCTCCTATGAAATGAATCAAAAAGCGTAACGATCCGCCTACAACGGTGCCAACAACAATTGCCATCCCCATTGTTTTCTTATCATTCGATTTTTTACCGTTTAATAACCAACCGATTGTAATGGCTGCTACACCAACCAATGTGTAGGCAGCAAAATAATCAAGAGCCGCCTGGTAAACATTTAGCACAAAAGCTCCTGAGACAAGCTGCAGCAGTCCGGAAAGGAAGCCCGTTAACATCCCTCCGCCAATTCCCCAACGGTAGGCCATGACGATAATCGGAAGCATTGATAACGTGATCGATCCTCCTTGCGGCAACTTGAACAATACTAACAAGTCCAAAACAAAAGATAATGCACCTAAAATAGCAACCTCTAACAAAAATTGAAGACGTTTACGATCCAACTAGTTCTCCTCCTTCTTTGGAATAGGAGGGATATAAGGAAACAAAAAACGACACCCCGGATAGAACCGAGACATCGTAGTATGCCAGTTTCCATCCACATCCCTACGCAAGCATGAACTTACAGGTTCGAAGGGTCAGGACGCATTGTCCACTCTCAGCCAAAAGGCTCCCCTTGTGGTCTTGTAATTCAATTATCGATACTATTGTATATGGAATAATTATTAGAAGCAATAGGTGGCAAGTTTTTTAATTGAAAATACGTATCATATTGTTTTATTGGACAAACATCCTATGAAAATTATTCGTTTTGGATAGTCTATAGGATGGGAATTGATAAATAAGTGGACTGTGAACGAGGAGGTTCTTATATGCCAAATAGTAAAATATTGTCTGCTCTCTGTTATTTCAGTGTTTTTTTCTCTCCCTTGCTTTTACCGGTCATCGTCTACTTTGTTACGGATGATTATGAAGTAAAAACGCATGCGAAGCGATCTCTTATTTCCCACCTATGTCCCGTTATCGTTATGGTGGCAGGCTTCTTGCTCTTTTCGTTTTCGATTGTCTCTTTCGAAAATAGACTGATGGGCATGATGACAGGTGATATTAATTTTTGGAGTTTTACGCCTTTCCTATTTATGCTCATTTATGGAGTGCTATTTTTAGCGATCGTCATTTGGAATGTCTATCAAGGCGTTAAAGTATTGAAGTGATAAATAGGAGTCTAAAACGAGCAATGCATACACATCATACATCGGAAAAAAATATGATATAGTATAGAAAGCTGAACAAAACGCAGGTTATAGTAGGTCATCCTCGATCATCGGAAGGCTTGACGCAAAACGGCTTTCTGCCTTAAAGGAAGACCGATGCGTGATTGAAAAAAAGAAGGGACCAGTACAAAATGATTGTAAAGAATAATGAAGAGATTGAAGCGTTAAAAAAAATCGGCAAAATTGTAGCTGAAATTCGTGAAGCGTTAAAAGAGGCTGCAGTTCCTGGCATTACGACAAAAGAGTTAGATGAATTAGGCGGGCGACTATTCAAAGAACACGGTGCAGTCTCGGCCCCAATCGATCAATACGATTTTCCCGGCTATACGTGCATTAGCGTGAACCATGAAGTCGCACACGGCATTCCAGGTTCCAAAACGTTAAAAGACGGAGACCTCGTCAACATAGATGTTTCAGGGTCATTTGGAGGTTACTTTGCAGATACAGGCGTATCATTTGTAGTCGGAACACCCGATGAAAGGAAACAAAAGCTGTGCGATGTGGCACAAAGCGCTTTCGACCGGGCAATGACAAAAGTGAAAGCTGGATCAAGCTTAAACCAAATTGGCAAAGCTGTTGAACGTGAAGCAAAAGACAATGGATTAAAAGTAATTAAAAACTTGACTGGCCACGGGATTGGAACTTCGTTACATGAAGAGCCCCAGCATGTCCTCAATTATTACGATGCTTGGGATAAAACATTAATGAAAGAAGGAATGGTTTTAGCAGTGGAGCCGTTCATTTCAGAGAAAGCTGAGCACATTATCGAATTGGGAGACGGCTGGACATTCGTCACGCCTGACAAATCACTCGTTGCACAAGTTGAACATACTATCATCGTTACAAAAGACGAACCGATCATTTTAACTCAGTTGGATTAAGCAAAGGAGGAGCCATTTACGGCTCCTCCTCAGACTGTAGACAAAGTAAAAAGATACTTTGTCTACAGTCCTTTTAAGGTTTGTAGTCATGAGATAGGTGTTTGCCCAGCTTGGCTTGAAAACGCTTGTCAGACAAGGAGCGAAGTCGAGCGAAGACCCGAATAGAACTTAGGTTCATGAGGGGACGAGCGAAGGAAAGGCAACCTAAGTCCGCTGCATCCTGCAGCAACGGTTGCATGACCAGCGTCCTGCTGGCCTCAACGCAGGATGCGAGCGTTTGTCAACAAGCTGAGGAGGAGCCATTTACGGCTCCTCCTTTTTATTTCCGCCCTTTTTTACTTTTCGATTTCGGGCTATTCGGTTTGCTATCTTTTGTTTTCGCGTTTCCTTCCATCAACTTACCCTTATAGTAAATCTTCTGGACAGGCTTAAGCCCTTTCGTTAATTTTCGATATGTTTTTTCATCAGGATACGTTAACAATGTCAGCACTTCTCCATCTTGACCTGCACGTCCCGTTCTTCCAGAACGATGCAAGTACTGCTCGATTGTATGAGGAATATCGACATGGATAACATGTGTCAAACCTTCAATGTCAAGCCCTCGTGCTGCTAAGTCCGTTGCAATTAAAATATGAATTTTGCCCTTTCTGAAATCCTCAAGTGTTTGCTGACGCTCGAACTTTGACATATTTGAGTAGAGCACCGCAATTGGCGCTTCGTTATATTGCAATTTTAGTTCTTTCATGCGCAGCTGATCGACGTTATTCATGAATGCAAGTGCCCTAATGGATGGCAGATGAGAAAGCCCCCGCAATAGATCTGTCTTATTTCTAATTTCTGTCTTAATGAATGAATGAGTCACATTTCCGACTAACGGCATATCATCAAGAGATACTTTCAAGCGTACCGGCTCGTCCATCATACGCTTCGCTACAAGCTCAATTTCATCTGTAATAGTAGCGGACACAACAACGACCTGACGCTCGGGATTAGCCGAATCGATCAAATCTTTGACGATGACTCGATAATCTCTCGATAAGAGCTGATCTCCTTCATCTAATACAATATGTTTAATTTCATGCATTTTAAGTCGTTTTGCCTTAACTAATTCGACAATTCTACCAGGCGTTCCAACGACAATCGTCGGTTTCTTTTTCAATTTCTCGATTTGTCTTTGCATATTCGCACCGCCAATTAATTGCGTTACTGTAATATCGGTTCCGTTGATCCATTCACGGATGACGTTTACAATTTGCATCGACAGTTCTTGCGAAGGGGACATGATCAATGCCTGTGTTTGCTGTTTGCTGCCCTGTACCATTTGTAGGATCGGCAGCACATACGCCAAAGTTTTACCCGTCCCTGTCGGTGATTCAGCTACTACATCTTTTCCTTCTAATAATAGTGGTATCATTTGTGATTGAATCGGCATTTCACGTTCAAATTTCCACTTGCTCTTAAACACTTCGTCCATTTGCTCTAAAAAGGACATTCTCATCCCCGCTTTCACTTTTCCTTCCTTTAATAATGAACTGTATTGCTTTTCATTTCAACTGTTTCTCATAGAAGGGCTTTTTCTACCTCGTGTAAATTGCTCAAAAGCGTAAGCATAGCCGATCAGTTTCGGTTCATCATATGCCTTTCCACAAAAAGTGATGCCGAACGGTTCTCCCTCTTTTGTAAAAGAAGCTGGCACTGCAACCGCTGGATAACCGACCGCTGAGCTGAAGCTGCACCCATGATCTTTCGGAAATACAATGGCCTGTATTCCATACGTATCAAAAGCCCGATCTAGCGCTAACTCACCTGCTAATCTACGATTTCGAAGCAATGCCTCTATATAAGATGGATCTGTCAATGTTCCGCTCGTTCTTTCCGACCGCTCCAACATCGCTTGTCCATACTTTAACGTCTCTTCAGCATGGTCATTATTAAATTGTATAATATCTTTTAAGGTTCGAATTGGATTGGAAGCGGCAGTCCTTTCTAAGTAGCCGTTCAATGCCGATTTGAATTCGTGTAATAAAACATCATAGCCTAAGTCGTCTTCCATAGTACCTAAATCAATATGATCGACAATCTCTCCACCTAATGCTTCGATTTTTTTCAATGCATCATCGAAAAGCTGCATTTCTTCGGAGGATACTTCCCTTTCAAAAATTTTCCGGGCAACACCGATCTTGACGCCTTTCAATGCATGAACATCCAATGTGGATTGCCAGTCAATCCCCTTAAACTTGTTAGCGCCATAAGAAACCGGGTCTTTTTCATCGAAACCGATCATTTGTTCAAAAGCGAACAATGCATCCTCCACTGTACGCGCCATCGGTCCCGGCGTATCCTGTGTGAATGAGAGCGGGATTATACCTGTGCGGCTTATTGCGCCAACAGTCGGTTTTATTCCGACGATTGAATTTTGGGTAGATGGGTTGATAATGGAACCACTCGTTTCCGTCCCAATCGATACGGCCGTTAAATTGTCTGCAACTGCTACAGCTGCCCCTGAGCTTGAACCACCGACGTCAAATGGTCCATAAGGGTTCATAACTTGACCACCCCTTGAGCTCCATCCGTTCCTCATGCGATCCGACATGAAATTTGCCCACTCTGTCATATTCGTTTTTCCTAAAATAACTGCTCCTGCTGCTCTTAGCTTCTTCACTAAAAATGCATCATCAGCAGCATAATAATGAGATAAAGCCAATGAACCACAGCTCGTATGCATGGAATCTCCTGTGTCCATATTGTCTTTCAACAGCACAGGGATGCCATGCATCGGCGATCTTACAAGCCCTTGCCGTCTTTCCATATCAAGCATTTTCGCAATTTGTACTGCCTGCGGATTCACTTCAAGAATCGCGAAATGACTAGCGTTCTTCACGGCGATGTTCTGTAAATAAGCAACGGTGAGCTCTTCTGAAGTAAGCTCTCCTGCATTCATTCTCTCCATCATTTCCCGAACTGTCATTTCATCAAGCCAATCAGTTACTAATCCATTCAATTCTCCCATAATCCAATCCCCGCCATTCCTTAAGCTTTCTACATCGTTTTTCTATGATCATTTTGCAGCATCATATAATTTTTCGTTAATTCATACAAGGATAATTCATATAATTGTTTTTCATTTATTTTAAATACACCTGCATCTACCAAGTTTTCAATCATTCGGTTTCTTTTATTAGTCAATCGTTCGTCTTCAAATTTTCTCATGATGTCTTTCCTCCTGACCACCTCTTCTATTCCTTTTTTTTCTGGAGTGTAAACTAAGTAAATAGCTATATGTATGCCATAATATGAAAAACAGACCTTCAATGAAAACGGTATAGATGCTTCCAACAACACAAGCGTATAACAACAGTCAACTAAAACACATACCTTGCCTACAAGAGGATAACAGCTTTGGAATTGTGCATAACCAGCCTTATTTCATCGAAAAAAACGACCTAAGAGCCTACTGAGCTTCAAAGGTCGCGATCCATTACCATTGATGATTTTTATATTTCCTGTAATAATTGACTTGCCTTAAAAACAAATAAAGCTTACGCTTCAAGCTCTTGTCTTTTTTATAAAAGAGCGGATTCGCGTATTTCCTATCTTTCAATAAACCTTTTATCTCTTCATTTACATCACGATTTGCAACAAATTTCTTCAACACGATTTTCGGCACGACTGTGAATAAAAACTTCTCTTTTAACAACGTCAATGGCTTCTCTTTTCCATAAATCAAATCATCAACGAGATTCTTCGCCATATTATGGCCGCATGAAGTAATGTAATAACTTGAACGACCTTGTCTAATATTCACTTCAAACACTTTGAATTTGCCGTCACGATGATCGTATTTCAAATCGAAATTCGCATAACCAACATAATTCAACTTTTCTAAGAAACCTTTCAGCTTTAACATCATTTCTTCATTGTAACGCGTAATAACAGCAGTATAATTTCCGATTGCCGTAACCGTATGTTCTTGAAGGACGACTTGTCCAAATGTGATTAGTTCTGTGTTTCCCTTGCTATTAATGTAAAAGACGGAGTCCCACATATACGTATCATCGCCCGGAATAAAGTCCTGTATGATCAAATCATCCGTATAACCGCTTCGTTTAATCGTTTCGATGACTTGCTGAATTTCTTCGTACGTATCGACTTTATACACTTTCTGCATCCCTTCAAATGGATGCTTGTAATATTGCACGCCGTTGCTTGGCTTAATAATGACAGGAAATTTCATTTCTTCTTCAAACGGTTCTTCACTTAAGCAAGAGTAGAAATGTGTTGTCGGCGCATCGATTCCATGCTCTTCACAAAGTCTATAAAAGTTCTTTTTCACAAGAAGATCATTCATCAACGGCTCGTCAATATAATTAAATACGTAATGATCTTGTAGAGCATCACGATTTTCAATAATTGATCGTACATACAAATCATTCGTTCCAACTAAAAGCAGCTTTTTTCCAGCCTCTTTATATTTTTCTGCGACTTCATTTAAAAATTTAGCAAACACTTCTTTTTCGCCCAGTCTCGGATGCAGCTCAATCGCTGCAGGAATTGTGCTCAAACTCGTGAAGGAAAGAGGCTCTTTCCCGACAAGTATAGGATGGATGCCATATGCTTCGTGGAAAGATATTGCCATATTATATGCATTAATGTCAGTTCCAATAATAATCGGTATAAAAGGATCGTTTGTCATGTTTTCCTCCAACTTACATTTTCTCTTATTTAGTGTAGGTTTCCTCGTTTTTATTGTCAATCGACAATAGTTCCCCTTCTATACAGATAAATAGGACTCACGTTTCTTCCATATCGTCCAAGGATATTCTTCGGGAGGATAAGAAACGAATGTCAGTTGCTCTTTCGTAGTAGGATGAGGAAATTCCAAGGTATGCGCCCATAATGCAATTTGCTCTCCCGGTCGATTCACATGCTTGCCGTACTTTTGATCGCCAAAAAGCGGTGCTCCTGACTCGGATAATTGCACTCGAATCTGGTGGGATCTCCCGGTATGCAATCGAACAGATAATAAGCTAAGCTGTTTTTCACGGATGATTGTTTTATAATCAAGCACCGCTTTCTTAGCTCCCGGATGCTTCTCTGAAACAGCATGGACAATATTCTTTTTCGAGTCTTTCCATAAATAATGCATCAGTCTACCTTCATCCCGTAATATGCCTCGCACAACGGCGACATACGTTCTTTTCATCTCTCGCTTCCTTAAAACATCTGACAGTCTTGAAGCAGCCTTCGACGTTTTCGCGAATACTAACACTCCCCCTACCGGCCTATCAAGCCGATGGACAAGTCCCAAGTAAACATTGCCAGGCTTCTGATACCGTTCTTTCAAATCCTGCTTCAAAATTGTCAGCAGATCTAAATCCCCGCTATCGTCTTCTTGCACTGGTATATTTACAGGCTTCTCCACTACTAATAAGTGATTGTCCTCATATAAAATATGTATATCCATCTATCATTACTCCTTAGTTTTGTGATCATCTGCTAGCTGCCTTCACTTCATTTTCCAGTCATGTAAAATTTGCGGCAGCTCGACACGTATAAGCAAGTTCAATTGATCCATTCCGTCCATCATACTATAGATCGCATTGTAAATGGGGAGAAATGATGACACATCATGTTTGCCATCCCCCCTTTAAAAGATGACGCGAAACAAACAGCAGAGGGTTCGATTTTCCATTACTTTAAATTAGCTTCCTTCCATCAAGGCAAATAGAGGGAATATCTATTTTATTCCTTTACAACCTAAAAAGACTGTAGACAAAGTGTCTACAGCCGAAAGTCACCCAATAATAGGGGAATCTAAAACTATTCTTGCGCTAAATAGATTAGCTCTTCATATGGCCAATTGGAAAAATCGGTTATAATGCCATCCACATTGTATTTATGGGCTTTTGCAATTATGTTTTTATCTTTTTTCGACCAAACAAATACTTTTGCACCGCGATCATGAACTCTTTCTACCGTTTTTTTATTCAAAAACGATACATTAAAATTAATATAAGATGCAAACGATGCTAGATCATCTAACTTTGCAGCACTGAGCAACGAATCTTTTGGATGAATGAGCACTGCCACCTGCAAGTTGGGTAGCAAAACACTCATCTTCTTCATAGAATCAATATCAAATGACTGTACGATTATAGAGCTTAGATCATCATATTCTCCTAATAAGGATGCTATTTTCTCCTCAATACCGGGATAGAGCTTCGGATTTTTCAGTTCGATCAACAGACCGATTTGATCGTAAAATTCATCTATTAGTTCATTTAAGGTAAGGATTTGTTCACCTTTGAACTCTTTACTGAACGAAGCCCCGGCATCTAATTGCTTCAGTTCATCTAACGTAAACTCTTTAATGAAACCGCTTCCATTAGTCGTTCTATCGATCTTATCATCATGCATAATAATTAGTTCGCCATCTTTTGATACATGAACATCGCATTCTAAAAAGTCCGCATTCAATTCGACGCTTTTCTGGAAAGCAGCTCTTGTATTTTCCGGAGCGAAGTGCGACGCCCCTCGATGTGCCACACTTACCATATCCTTTGTATAGTGAACGCGAATCGTCTGTTCCTTATACCCAACAAGCAATAAAAAACATGCTGCAGCAATGGCAAGGATGCCAAACTTGCTCTTTCTTAGATGTCTCATTCCGCATAACCCCATATCTCTATAATCTTCTATCGTCAAATCTGAATTATCTTTCTATTATAATAACATAAATCCATAGTCTTGAATACCCTTTTCTTGAATATAGTTATAAAGAATTACAAGCAGTAAAAACGATTACCAACAAATTTTTAGTATACATACGTTATAGTTGCAAAAAGATCAATCATCGGCAGCTTCAAATAGGATCGAATAGGATCCCAAAATAAAACAGTTGGAGAAAGATGACTCGTTTTTCTCCAACTGTTTTATACGTTATACTTCTACGTTTTCAATCGAGGAATTGAATTGTGTTTTTAATGCTAATTGCAAAGAGCCGAAAGTTTGAACTCGAGAAAAATCCAAACCTAATTGGACAGAGGTTTGTGCAATTTCTGGTCTAATACCTGTAATCGTGGACTCAATTCCTAACAGGTCCAATATTTGCGTTAGCTGATAAATATAATTGGCTACCATCGTGTCCATGATTGAAACTCCGGACAAGTCAATATACAAATGTTCTACACCTAAATCCGTACACTTTTGTGGAACAACATCGATAACTGACTGAACACGTGTTGAATCGATATCACCGATTAGCGGAAGAACACCGATTGACTCATTCAATTGAATGACTGGAGCATACAGCTCCTCTATGAGACTTTGCTGAGCTTTTAACCGATTATTCATTATTTCATCGTACATTTTGGAAAATTGAACCTTTAACTCATCCAAAGCCGAGTGAATATGAATGCCCCATTTTATAATATCCGGGCGCTCGATTTCGTCATTGTGCAGTGCAACAAATCGCTCTACAAAGGACCAAATCGTTTTCCGTAATTCCATCAATGCTTGCAATACTTCAAAAACGGGCGTATTGCTGCTCACTCTACTTTCAGCAACGACAATCGCCCATTTTCGCTTATTCTCTTCAAATATACTTTTGTCATCCAATAGACTGCTTGCAATCGTTAAATTTGTTAATTGATTTTGCTGTCGAAGAATGTTCTCGACTTCTTCTCCCACTTTTGATGAGTAAATCGTACCTTCCATATTATCTCTGCGCGCAAGCCATTCATCAGTTATTTGGTCAATATTCTCTTGCAAAAAATTGAATAATTGTTCATCCATCGTATTCATTTGCATCCCCACTCTCCTGATTGCAAATACTGTATATCAATATTGTAACATAGAAAAGACAGGCATTTAGGAAATATTCCAGAAATGCCTGCCTCGTTACGTACTTAATTTAATACTTTAATCTTTACCTTTTTTACTCCCCACTCCATCGCACTATCATACGATGGAATGAAAACATCAATTTTATTTCCTTTAATTGCTCCTCCAGTATCTCCAGCAATTGCTTCTCCATATCCTTCAACCCAAACTTTCGTTCCTAAAGGAATTATCGAAGGGTCAACTGCAATCACTTTTTGATCTGGATTCGTCCGCAAATCGATGCCATATGCAGTTGTTCCCGAGCATCCTTTACAATAAGCTGTATATGCAGTAGCGGTTACCGTCATTTCTTTACCTTCCGAGCTCGGAGGAGTTTTGACAGTTTCCTTAAATGCAGGTGTTTTCAATTTTTGTCCTTGTTCTTGGCTCTTTTCCTTCGGGGGTGCAGAAACGACAGTTTCAGTATTTTTCACAATAGGAATCTCTTCTATATCTGATTCATCTCCACTCACGATGAGTACTTCTCCTGGGTGAATCAATTCTCCACTTAAAGAGTTCCAACTCATCAAAGCAGATAGTGAAATATTATGATTCAATGCAATCCGATATAAGTTGTCCCCATTTTGAACAGTATACGTCTCCGGTTCGTTATTAAGCGCTTGCAATGAATGATAAAATAGTAGAGGGAACGGATCCAAGCTGTTCATTGCCAAAACATCGCTTTTGACGCCTTGGTCATTCCCTCTAACATCGACTGGCGGATACAGTATTTTGGCAAGAGTTTCATCTATTTCCTCTTCCCCTTCCGTCAGCCCGACATCAACCTCCGCTGCGTTAGCTATCATACTATAGGAAAAAGTTATAAGCAAAGCCATCACCATGAATAGTAATCTTTTCAAGTTGAATTGCTCCTTTCTAAGCGATTTCCACAAAGTATTGCCCTGAAACTTTGAAAATAATACATGTTTTTGTAAAAACGGATTGAATTCCTGTCTTTTTCGTAAACTTCCACAGTTTGAAAAGGGTTTACTTTGCATAAAAAGGGGCAAAATATTCATAAAAGATTGAGAGGGCGAACAGCATGAAAATCGGCAAAATCATCCGTACAGCCATCAAATGGGCACCGGTCGTCTATCCGGTCGTCAAAAAAGTACTGGCAAGCAATAAAAAGAAAACAACTGTGCCATATAGAAAAAAAATAAAAGAGTAAATATAAATCATCGTTTGAAAAACCTCCGTATAGAAAACAACAATCCGCTAATCCTATAAATGGATTGATAGGAGGGGATTTCAATTAGAAAAGAACAGGATAAAAAAATTCATTTCAGCAGTTTAGAACATCCAGAAAAGATACCGACTGACAAAATTAGCCTCTTCGACATGCATGAAGATATGCAAACAGTCGATACAATTAATTTGGATGATATGAAAGAAGATCTTCGAAAGGAAAGAATTCATAAAAACCCGCGTTCCTAAAAGAACACGGGTTGTTCATTTCATTCGAGAAAGCATAAAGCACTACACAAGCTCATAAATTTCCACCGTGCACATATCCTCAAAATAAAACAGGCCATCCAAAAAAGGATGGCCTTAAATTCATTTCTTTTTTGAAGGGTGCTTCCGCATTCCTTTCGTTACTTGTTTCCACTTATTCTTCTCGGCAATTTGCGCTTGACGATCCATTTTTCTATCCAAGAAAGCAAGTTCTTTTTGCAATTTCAAGTAATTATCATACCGTTCCTTCGGCAAAATACCTTCTTCAAGCGCTGCCTGAATGGCGCAGCCCGGTTCTGAATGGTGCCCACAGTCCCGGAACTTGCATGTTTCTGCTAAAGACTCGATATCTTTGAAGCCTGAGTCTAGGCTCTCACTTTCATTCCATAATTGAAACTCCCTCATGCCCGGCGTATCGATTAAAATACCGCCTGTTGGAATTTTAATTAATTCACGGTGCGTCGTCGTATGCCGACCTTTCGCATCGTCTTCCCGTATCCCTTGTACCGCCATACGATCCTCTCCACAGAAAGCGTTAATAAGCGATGATTTACCGACACCCGATGAGCCTAATAGAGCTGCAGTTTTTCCGTTCTTCAGCATTTTAGATAGAGTATCGATTCCATCTCCTGTCACGACGCTAACCGCTACAACATCTGAACCAATTGCAGTTTGCTGCGCTTCTTCTATATACAATTCCGGATTGTCACACAAATCCATTTTCGTTAAGACAATGACTGGCAATGCGCCGGAATCATAAGCCGCCACTAAGTAACGTTCTAATCGCCGTACATTGAAGTCATCATTCATAGACATAACAAGAAAAACGATATCGACATTCACTGCGATCATTTGCTCCGCAATCGTAGTTCCCGCAGCTTTCCTTGAAAAAAGAGAAGTTCGTGGCAATACTGTATGAATAATCCCTCGCTCCTCGCCCGGCATTTTCTCTACAGCTACCCAATCCCCTACTGCTGGGAAATCCCGCCGCTCAAACGCCGCATGCTGAAAAGCTCCAGAACAGACAGATAGCCATTCTCCCTCTGCTGTAGCAACTCTATACATCCTTTTATGCTCAAGTGTAACACGGCCGGCTACGTAATTTTTTTCTCCGCCAGACACGATGTAATCGTTCCAATACTTTTGACGTTCTTCATTCCAACCATATTCTATCAACTGATTCAATTGTAATTCCTCCTGTTATACGCAAATAAAAAAGCATGGTCCCGATCGGATCCCATGCTTTCACGCGCATAACAGAATAAACATGCCTTCTATACAGGCATGGCAGGTGAATGCATGGATCCAATCCTATTTACAATAGCCATTTTGATTGTCACCATAAAACATCACCTACTTTCTGAAAGATAAATATAGAGTAACAAATAAAAAATTTGGAGTCAATAAGGAATTTATATGTATTTATTTTTGTGAAGTTACATTTGGCGGTTGAATTTGCATATCGGGCGATTAGCAGGATGAAATGAGCGCTTGTAACTGTGGATCGAGCGGTCGGTAGGAGGCAACAGCGGGTGTAGTTGCGGATCGAGCAGTTGTGGAGTTACAACGGGCGATTCAGTTTGCGAATCAATCTTTTACTGCCCCTGCTTAACATTTGAGATCCGCTAGATCCATCCCTTTTCTCGACAAATGCCTATCGCTTCAATTTTATTTTTCGCCCCTACTTTTTGAAGGATTTCAGACATATAGTTGCGTACTGTTCCTGCTGATAAAAACAGCTCCTCACCAATTTCTTTAGACGTTTTCCCATCCACGGACAGCTGCAATACTTCGATTTCCCGGTCAGTTAATGGATTATCCGAATGGTACGTATTCATTATGAGCTCAGGTGCAAATTCACGTCCACCTGCCATTACTTTGCGAATCGCCGCCGATAATTCGTCAATGGACCCATCCTTCAATAAATACCCATGAACCTTTGCCTTCATAGCACGTTCGAAATAGCCCGGGCGAGCAAACGTCGTTAAAATGATTACCTTGCAAGCGGAACCATTTTTCTGCAACTCATCCGCCACTTCCAAACCGCTTTTCACAGGCATTTCAATATCCAAAAGACAAATATCCGGTTGTAATGATTGCACTAATTGCAATGCCATCTCTCCATTTTCCGCTTGACCGATCACTTCTATATCTTTTTCAAAGTCCAATAGCGTCCCTAAGGCACCACGAAGAATTCGCTGATCTTCCGCAATGACGATTCGAATCATAGCACAACAACCCCTTCCTCGGTTTTGACGACAATGGGTATCGAAATCCGCAAAATCGTCCCCTTTTCAGAATCCACACACAGTTCTCCCTCTATTAGAGAAAGCCGTTCTTCCATACCTTTCAGACCATTCCCCCACTGCTGATCACGGATTCCAACCCCATCATCATGAATGAACAACGACAGCTTGCTTTCATCCTGCTCGATTCGCAAAAAACAATTATTCGCTTTACTATGTTTCACAATATTCGTGGAGGCTTCTCGTATGCACATCCCAATAATCTTTTGCTGCAACAATGAAATATTGGGCAACACATCCTCCATATGAAGATGCAACTGTATATTCGCCGCTTGCAAAATCTTTTCTGCTTCAGCTATTTCCTCTTCAACTGTAATGACCCGCATATCCGAAATGAGTTCCCGTACTTGCTGAAGTGCAGTTCTCGACGTTCTTTCAATGCCCTCAGCTTCTGTCTTCACTTTTTCCGGATGATTAGCCACTCTTTGAATAACCTGACTTTGCAATGTAATTAACGATAAAGTATGTCCTAATGTATCGTGAAGATCCCGTGCGATGCGGATGCGCTCTTCTCTTTTAATGAGCGTCCTAATTTGTTCATTCGCTTCATCCAACCGGCTTTCCAACTCCATTTTCGCATTCATATTCCGGATTGCAAAAGGGGAAATGAGCATTACAATGATAAAGGGTAATTGGAAAAGCACGTTTTGAATGTTATATGCATACGTTATATAGGAAATCATTCCTACGTATACGAGTGTGAATACGGCAATTGCCCGTTTAAAGTTTTTCTCTCTTTCATACCAACTAATGAAATTTGATATGTAAAATCCTAAAAATAAATTATTGGGATGATAAAATATTGAAAGAAGTACGATCACGCAACCCTGCACAATTAGCCATAACGAGAACTTTCCATCACTTTTCCAATTGTATAATTGCCGATAAGAGAGTAGAAAAAGCAACAATAAAGCATAGCCAATTGCTGCCTTTCCTCCTTCTTCCTGTATTATAAAATAGAGCGGCATTAATAAATAAACTAAAAAAACATAAGGGGCCATGCCGAATCGTTTCGGAAAAACTTTGATTTTCTTCGCCATTACACCACTTCCTGTCTCCTTCTAATATAAGCCGATAATACCATGAAAAGGACAAGATAAATGAACAAAAACACAAAATTTTTAATTTCGGGAACGCCCCCGCGTATAATGGACCATGCGCCACTGCCGTAGTGAAAAGCCGGCAAGTACTCCCCAATCTGCTGCACAATTTTCGGCAATGCTTCCATTGGCATCCATAGGCCGCCTGTTATCGCCATCGAAAGATAAAGTAGATTGCTAACCCCGGAAGCCGTATCTACTCTCGACATCGTACCAATCAACACACCAATTGCAAGAAACGGAAATGAGCCAATTAATATCCAAGCGCCCGAAAAAAACCATTCATGAATCTGCATCGATACACCATTAATGACGACACCGGCTAAAAAAATAACTAAGATCGAAAATATGTGGACCGATGTCTGCCCAATCATTTTCGCAAAAAAATAACTCACACTTGGAAGTGGCGTCACTTTCACCATCGTCGTCCAGCCTGAACTTTTTTCCTGCACCATTCGAATTCCTAACGTCATAATCGAACTGCCCATCACACTGAAAACAGCGATGGACATTAGAAAGTGGCGGTTCCATAACGCTTGATCATCCATATTTGTATTCAACACTTTTGTAAAAATGAAATAAAACAATATTGGCATGAACAAGGACCAAAAAACATAATATGGGTTTCTAAAAATCCGGAGTACTTCAATTTTGCATTCATTCATTAACATTTTCATTTAAGAAACCCCCTCTTTGTCCGTCAATTGTTCAAATACATCATCTAAACTACCTCTTTTAATTCCAATATCCTTAATGCCAATCTTCATTGCAAATAGCTCTGCCAAAACTGCATCTGCATTATCCGTCAATATGGAATACGAGCCGTTCACGACATTTACCGCTTTTACATTCGGCAACTTATCCAATTGTCCTTCGTGAATGCTCTCCTTCGCACGAAAAGAGACCGTTTGCTGTAAATGGTTTACTTTAATTTCTTCCGGCGATCCATCTGCAATGACCTTCCCTTTGTTGAATAAAATGATGCGTGTTGCAATATCATCCGCTTCTTGAAGATAATGTGTAGAAAAAAGAATTGTTTTCCCTTCTGCCGATAGCTCCTTCACCTTTTTCCAAAACTTTTTACGGACTGTACTGTCCATTCCAACTGTCGGTTCATCGAAAAAAAGAACATCTGGATTTCCAGCAAGCGATAGCATAAAACCTACTTGCCTTTTTTGCCCCCCTGACAGTTTATCCGTCCGTTTACTTAACTCATTTCCTGTCAGCCCGGTAATGCCGACCAGTTCCTCCAACGATAATGGGTTTGCATAATAATTCCTGAACAAGGAGATGAGCTCTTTCACTTTTAACGCGTCAATTAGGTTGATATGTTGCGGCATTACACCGATACGCTCACGAACTCGCCGATCGTTCGGAACGAGACCAAATAATTTCGCTGTTCCTGCAGACGGCTCTAATAGCCCTAACATCATGTGCATCGTTGTACTTTTACCAGCACCATTCGGACCTAAGAGCGCTACAACTTCCCCTTCGCTGACCGTAAAAGAAACATCATCAACAGCTTTCTTTCCTTTAAAACTTTTTGTTAGATTGCTTATTTCAATTGTGCATACCATGAAATCCCTCCCCTTGTAAACCATCATATGAGAACGGTAAATGGATTTTAAGTAAGCAATGTCATCGTCTTAGATGACAGTTGTCATGTAATTTAAAAAGCACAAGCTACCATTTTGCAGATAGCTTGTACCCTATGAATCATAATTTTCTTTTCATTCGTAGCGAAACTGCTTGATCTTCTGGGCGTGATTCATAACTCATACGCTCTTCCATTTTTACAAAGCCGCGCGCCTCATAGAAAGGTATGCCTTTTCCATTGCCTTTCGTGACGGAAACCCATTGTTCTTCCGCTCCATAAGATTGCTTTTGAATATCTGTCAAATAAGAAAGCAGTTTCGAGCCAATTCCTTGCCCGCGCATTGTTGGGTCTAAATAAAGGACAAAAACTTCAGCCACTTTCGCATCAATCATACCGCCGCCAATTGCACCGACAATTTTGCCATTTTGAACAGCAACAAAATACCCGTTCCATTCCTCGCTCGTCTCCATAATTTCTTGCCGGATCCGCGCTGGTGTATAGAACTTCTCAATGACGCCTTCTATATAAGACTTGTCATATATTTCACTGTAAGTTGCCCATTGTGCATCGATGCACACGTCAGCAATTTGCTGTTCATCTCCAGCGACAGCTTTCCGTATTTGCACTTCTGGTGACAAGCATTTTTTCGGTATCCATCCGACCGTACCGTCGCCTTTTTTAACTAAAACATAGCCTTCGCATTGATCATGGACAATCGATACAGTTTCTCCTTCACGAACAGACAACATTGTTGTGCTTATGTCGCCTTTGCAAACCCCATCCTGAATAAATTCATTCTTAATCCATTGCTCAATGCCGAGTGTTTTATTTTCACAAAGCGTAAAGAAAGGCTCTTCTCGAATAATTTTCAATTCATAATTCGGATACGTGACGGTGCCGATTCTCCCTGTCTTATCAGTATGAGTTGCATAAACAACTTGTTCTTTCAAGTCATCAACATATGTATAAGAAATTTCTTCGCCTTCTATGAGGATGGCGTTTAATTGGCCGTCCCTTTTAATTCGATTTCCTCCGTCCATCGAAATGATCCTGTTTTCTAAATCGATGACAGGATTGTTTGAACTAACCGTATTTGCTCGATAATTAACGGTTGGCCAATGTCCTACGATAACTATTTTGTCAGCTTGATGTCCTTTTTCATAGAATGAGGGTGTATATAAAGCGACTTCATAGGTCGTTTCTTTCCAATTCTGTATATTTTCTATGCCAGCATGGATGAGTATGTAGTCATTCGTTTCATAAGCAATCGGCAAGCTATTCAACCATTCGATTTCATCTCGGTAATGCGTGAGGTAAAACTGTCCCAACTCGTCTAATGAGGCAAATTCCTCCAAACTTTTGCCTTGCGCAGCAAGCATTTCATTCAAAATGGAATCTTTTCGTTGCGTCATATAATTTTTAACGCCTTCTACATTATTAAAGACATAGTCATGGACAACATCGCAATTTCCTTTTGTAATGAATACACGATCCGACTGTGCGGAAAGCTCCCTAACATAAGCAATGGTACTAAGACTGTCCTGCCCCTTCTCACATAAGTCACCGACAATGAACAAATAATCTTCGGTTGAATACTCCACTTTTTCAAGTAGTCTTTTAAATAATGGCAAATTCGTATGTATATCAGAAGTAATAATGATTCTTCTATCTTTCTCCAAATCCAATTGTCGAATATCGATCATGTTAGTCCGACCCCTTTAATTTCTTTTCAATGAACAGCGGAATTTCAGACAAACAATCTACTATATACTCCGCTTCACTATGCTTTTCATCTTTATTTCTTTTCCAAACACCAATCATACCTGCCGCAATCGAAGCCCGAACGTCATTTTCAAGATGATCCCCAACGAATACACAATTCGCACGCTCTACTCCTAATCGTTCTGCTGCCCGCTTAAAAATTTCGCTATCCGGTTTCTTAATTCCTTCTTCTTCAGAAATTAAGATTTCATCAAAAAAATGTCGTATACGCAAAGCATCTATATTGCCGTTTTGGAATGCCGTTCTGCCATTCGTAATCATCCCTATTTTATAACCTTTCTTTTTCAATTCATTCAATGTTTTTTCCATATATGGAAACGGAATGCAAAAACGAAAAAATTCTTGTGTGTACTCTATTAGTAAATCGTCGAATGGCAAGTCAATCGTAAATTCATCAATCAATCGCTTGTACACTTCATCTTTCCATACATAACCGCCGGCATCATACTCAACATACTTCTTAGTGAATATTTCTTTTGGAATATGGCCAATCGCAGCATTCCTTGCTTCGTATTGATAATCAATAAATTGCAGTAGCGAAGCATCCCGGTCTAATAGCGTTCCATCCAAATCGAAAATTATCGCCTGAATCGACACGAACTCTCCCCCCTCACCAAGAATCAGAAATCTTCAACTCTTTCAAGTATATAGTTAGCATTTTTGCCTGTCCATATAGGAATTGCAGATCGCCTATACAATAGATGATTCCAACGACTGCATATTTGATAAAAGCCATCCATTTCATTTGAAAAATTGTATATCATCTCTTAAGATAGGCATATAATATTAGAGAGAAGTGACTGAACACTTCTCCCTACAACCTCTACCATCAGGGTGGCGGTTGTCAAAAATTATTTTTTGTTTTGAAAACCACCCTTTTGCTTGTGACGGCGGGGGGTGGTTTTCCTTTCTTCTAAAAATTTCATCTGAAAGTAATGCCCGCTCGTAACGCGAATGATCCCTTTCAGAACTTCTTTTAGAAAATCAAGGAAAAGCTCCATGGAAATCACCTCCTTCCAACGAAGAAGTGATAACCAACCACCCTCACAATATAAGGTTGTACTCTATTATATTTCGAGAAAATGACGATCTATATGCATTTCCTCCATGTATCGAATTTTTATTGTGCTTGGCGCTTTAAAAATTGGGATTATGCATAATGGTATTATTCGGTAAGGTTTATTCTCTCTTGAACTGTTTTCAGCAGTAAGGAAGATTAGTTGACGATGTTATGAGGCTGTTTTTAGCGTAACGGGAGGATTTATCATGGCAGGAGCTATTGTATCGCAAACGGGATTGGTTCAGACAAGCAGGAAAATTTACTGACGTAACGAGTAGGTTTTCAACGGCCTATTTTCATACATGGTCAAGATAGATAACATAAAACCCTATCTTGATTGGAAGAATGATAATTGCGATAATGGAAATAGGTTAATTCTGGCGGAAATGTGGAGGGATGGTATGATTAAAACGATCATTGTTGATGATGAAAAGCTTTCTTTGCAACATTTGCAAAGGAAATTGAATGACTTTGACAATGTTGAAGTCGTAAAAGCTTTCACAAATGCCACTGACGTTTTGAAAGAAATGCGGCGCATTGATTTTAATACTGCCTTCTTAGACATTGAAATGCCCGGATTGAATGGATTGGAATTGGCTGAAATCATCCATGATTGGAATTCCGATATTCAAATTGTCTTTTGCACTGCTTTTAGAGATTATGCCGTCCAGGCTTTCGAGCTTCATTCAATTGATTATTTACTGAAACCGCTTTTAACGGACCGGCTTCAAAAGACAATTACGAGACTCGAACGGCAACTAACAGCAAGTAGTAATACGGAAGCCAAAAACAAGCACATAGATTCACTCCTACGGGTCAAATGCTTCGGAGAATTTGTCGTATACGAGGACGATTCGCCCGTGAAATGGAGAACTGCGAAGGCGAGGGAGCTGTTTGCATTTTTTATCGCAAACCACCAAACCTACATTCATCGAGACTCGATCATCTATGCAATTTGGCCTGACATCGAATACGGCAAGGCGAAAGTCCAATTGCATACATCAATATCCTATTTACGGAAAACATTGAAGTCAATCGGCTACCCGGATGCCCTTACTTTTCTAAATGAAAGCTATGCGATGGAACTTGATAAATTCCAATGTGATGCGATTGAATTGGAGCAAGCTTTTCATGACCATACGACTGTCAATGAAGGCAATATAGCATTTTTGGAATATGTAGTAGATCGTTATAAAGGCGACTATATGGAGCAAAACGGCTATGAATGGGCATTGCCAAAAGTCGAATACTACCGTACTCTATACATGCAATTACTGCAAAAAATAATTGCCTACTATGACATGAAAATAGGTACTGAGCAGAAAAAAATAACCTACTTACACCGTTTATTGCAATACAGTCCTTACTCTGAGCATATTATCCAGCAACTAATGAACTGTTATATGGATATGGGCAATCGAGGGAAAGCAATTACAATTTATCATACATTCGCAAATAATTTGTTAGAGGATCTCGGCATTACGCCAGATCAGACAACTCAAAAACTATATGAAACTGCCATCGGATTAGAAGAGTGAAGAAAAGACGCCCAAAATGGCGTCTTTATCCTTTTATTGGGATAACGAAAGATACGGAAGTACCGATCCCTTCTATACTTTTAATAAAGAGACCCTTGCCATAAAGTTGCTTCAAACGTTTATTTGTGTTCATAAGGCCGATTCCTTTGCCAGGTTTTTCTTCCACAAACAAGTTTGTAATTTGCTTATCTGACATTCCAACACCGTCATCCTCCACTTCGATAATGACATAATTCTCTTTCTCCAAAATTGTAATCGTTACTGTGCCACCTTCCGGACGTTTGAGAACACCATGCCTTACAGCATTTTCAACAATCGTTTGCAATGACAGCGGTGGGATGTTTACTTTTGATTGAACATTTATATTAAAGTTCGCAATTAACCGATCATCGAATCTCGCCTGCTCAATGAACAGGTACGATTTCACCAGTTCGATTTCCTTTTTCAACGGCACTTCTTTATTGACATTTTGAAATATGAAACTTGAGTTCAGATAGTTGCCGAACTCATCCAAAAGCCTCATCATTTTCGGAAGATCTACTTCACTTAAGGCGGCGATCGCATTCAATGTGTTAAATAGAAAATGCGGCTGAATCTGCGCTTGCAGCCAAGCAGCTTCTAATCGTACCTGGTCGTTAACGGAGCTTTTTAAATCAATCAACAGTTTCACACGCATTAGCAACTCTCGCTTATCAACTGGTTTTGTTACATAATCATTTGCTCCACAAGCAAAACCGATTTGCATATCTTCCATCTGACTTTTTGCAGTTATTAATAAGATCGGGAGTTCAGTTATGCTGTAGCGTTTCCGTATTTTCTCTGTCAATTCATATCCCGACATGCTCGGCATCATAATATCCGATAAAATCAAATCCCAAACAGTACCGTTCAATTGTTCCAAAGCCGCTTTCCCGTTCGGGCATGTTTTCACAAAGTAGCCTTCTGACTGTAAAAGACGTTCGATAATTTCCAAGTTCAAAGGATCGTCATCGATGACTAAAATACGTTTCCGATCGATTGCATTTGTAGTCTGCTTCATTTCCTGCATTGGCTGTATGATAGGGAATTGTTGTGTTTGTTCTGTTTTCCCGCTTCCTTTAGGCAACGAAAATGTAAAAGTAGATCCCTTTCCTAATGTTGATTGAACAGAAATCGTGCCTCCATGCAGCTGTACAAGTTGGTCGCAAATACTTAACCCTAAACCAATGCCGCCACCAATCGACGTTGTGCTTGGATCGGCTTGGTAATAAGGAAGAAATATTGATTGTTGCACTTCTTCATCTATGCCAATTCCTGTATCGATTACATGAATATTGACAAACGAACCGTCCCAGTCAGCAGTGACGGTAATTTTACCTTCTACTGTAAATTTCAATGCATTATGAATTAAGTTATATAGAATTTGGAACAGCCGATTTTCATCTGCCTCCACATAAGGAGTTTGTTCAGGTATTGATAAGGAAAGCTCAATGTTTTTATTAGCTGCCAAATGGTTTAAAGTATCAAATATGCTTAGGACGACTGCAGAAATGCTGACATCTTTCAACTGCAGCTCGATTCTATTTTCCTTCAGTTTCGTTAAATCAAGTAAATCATCTAAAATGTAAGACATCCGCCTTCCGAGCGTTTGGACTATTTTTAGGTTTCTGCGGCTCTCATCAGATATGCTTTTCTTCTCTGCTTCGTATACGGCTTCCGAAATATGGATGATGCCGTGAAGCGGGTTCCTTAACTCATGTGATGTATTTGAGAGAAAATCATCCTTCTGTTTATCCATCTTCTGCAGACGGATAACCAATCGTTCATTTTCGTTTGAGGTCCTGAAAAACTGATTGACAAAAAACATTGTGAGCATAGCAATACCTATTAAAATGTCAAAAGGATAATATGGATAAACTAATGAAAAATTGGTTTTTATAATTCCCCACAAAGCACTTAGCCCGACTGCTGTCGCTCCTAAGAGCAAATATATATAGCCTCTTTCCCGTCGGTCCCCAAAAGCTTTGAAAACGATAATTACGATAAGGATAGGGATGCCGAGCATGAAGATTGCCATTGGAAATTTATAGACACTTCTTTCTGCCAATATAATCAAGAGCAGAAGGGTTGTCATATACATACAAATGATTGGATTGATCATTTTACCAAAACGCACTCGACCCCAAACTTCCGGAAAGATGGATCTTATAAAATAGAAAGCAAAAAATAGAGCCATTACATACATCATTAAGTTCAATTTAATGAGCCATTCATATCCATTGACTTCCATAATATACATAATCGTTCGATCATCATCAAAAAGTATGGATAGCCCTCCAAAGAAAGTTGCCAATGATAAATAAAGCAATGCTTTCTGTCGTGAAAATAAGACATAAACCCCGAGCGCGTAAATTGAATGCAGCAAAAGAATCGCAGCAGCGATAAATTGCGTCGCCACTGTTTTCGTCTTAGCCGTTCCGATCGCTTCTTCCTTGCCAAATAGTATATTCTCTGTTATGCCCCCGGATTTATTTGAAGAAAAGTTCGCCACTTGTATTGTTAAATCGATTTCGCCATCCACAGGCTCAAGCCATATGTCCATCGGTCGGTAGTCCGAAATGGCAAGTATGTCGTTTTCAGCTATCTTCCCTCTACTGCTCTTCAATTCACCATTCACGAAGACATTCGCTGCCACTTTTATTTGCTTTGCATACATCCGGAAAGCCTGCTGTTCCGCGTCCGGTAAAAGTATACGAAGATGATATGTCCCAAATCCTTTCGGGAATTGTTCATCTTTTGGAAATCCCTTCTCCCAATTTCCCGGAACCATTACAGTATTTCCCTCTGCTTTTTCCCTAATTTCGTCAGAAGTGAGAAATTCAGAAGGAAAAAAGAGCCATTCTCCTTTCAATAAAACTACTTCATCTTCATTGAAATTCGAATGACGAAGATCCAATATTCCCTTCTCAATCAGCGAGTCATGTGCAGTTTGATATTTCCAAACCCATCCAAGTCGCAATGCCGTCAGCGCAATGATAAACAGCAAGATAATGGCAATGATATTTTGCTTTTTCATAATCACCTGTCCGCTCTTTATGAAATGGAATCCGGACGATCTTCAAAGAAGACGATTGGTGACTTCATTTCTCCCGTGGAGTTTTCCAATTCTCTGGTTCTCGAATGATCACCTATAGTTCATACTTCCAATCGATTCCTTTCCCTATTTCTCTTCACTACTATAAGTACAATCAGAATCATAATAAGTAGACTTGCAAACCCTACAAACCACCAAACAACAGACTCTTTTCCCTCTGTCTGTGTTTGTTTGCTTTTCAATTCCCCAGCCATGCTACTTACTTGCATGGCATTTGTATAGAAGCGCTGGTCCTTCGTTTGAACTGCAATTGTTGCAGGGTCTTCTAAATTTTTAATGGAGTCAAGAAGTTTATCATTGATCTTTTTTTCGGTCTCGCCCATTTGACCAATCATCATCATTAGATGATCTTTGCTGAATGGGCTTTCTTGCATCCAACTGTAATAATCGACTGCCTCTTGCAAAAAGCCGAACGGTTGAAAATTAGGCACACCAGTTTTGTGAGAAACAATTAGGTCATCAGCGTGCTTTTCAAGCACTGGCTGATTTGCAAGTCCACCAATAAACAGCAAATGTTGATCGCCTAACTCATCGTCTTTAAGTTGCCCTCCATCCGCCAATTCAACAAGTGGGACACGTCCATTAACGACAAGCGAATTGTATAACGTTAATAAATCATCATCATCCACTTCTACTGCCGCCGGCAAGATGATCATCACCTTTTTTGATAGTTCACTAAACGGAAAAGGGAAGCTTGATAGCATTCCCACGTCTGCAGCATCATTGTTTGGGAATGAAATAAAACTGTCATCCATCACGTATACCCAACGATTATCATCAAAACTAAAGCAAGGATTTTTCACCCTCAACCCGTTCGCTTCAAAGCTTAATGAAATCATCCTATTATTTTTTATAACATTTCTCTCAATGGGCAATGTTACTGTATAGATGCCATCCTCTTCCTCACCAAGATTTTGTAAATTTATAGAATGAGGAATCTCATTAACAAAAATAACCAACTCCGGCGCTTGGTTCGTAACGTTAGTAGACAACTCTTCATCTATCTGACCAAGTGTTTCGGAACGTTTTAGACGAAGTTCCAATTGGGCATTCTTGTCATTCGGTATCGAGGAAGGAGCATAACCGAAGTAAGTTTCACTTTTTTTGTTAAAACGGTCAAAAGTTAAATTTCCAACACCAAGAGATTTAAAAGTAACAATCTCTCCATTTTCTTTTGTAGTTTTTGCTGGTTCAGATTTTACTTCCATCTTCTGCCCTATTAATTGTTTACTATACTGTTCATTCAGAAGAATCTCAATACGTTTTTTAATCTGTTCTGGCGACTTGCCCGTGACGATCAATGATTCAACAGTGCCGCCATTGCCGACAATATGATGAAGGGATAAAACAAGACCTTCTGCCGGGGCTTTTACTTCTGCCTTGGATAGCAACTTTTTCATTTTCTCTGAAACAAATTCATCCTGTGCTCCTATAAAAATGAGATTGCCTTTAACAGTTTCTAACTTCGATTCACGAATAATTTCTACATTTGCACGCTCTGCTAAAAAAGCACCTAAAGCTGTTCCGCTATTCCTCGTCCCTAATGAAGCCAAATCCGGCAAAACAATTGTAACATTGGCATTGCCATTCATTGTAAATAAAGATGGATAGTCTGATAATGATGCTTCTCCTGGCACTTCTCCACTCAATTGAATATAGGAATCAATTCCAATCATCAAGTAGTTTCCAGATGTCTCTTGATCTACACAAACGCCTTCTTTTAGAATGCCATGAAAAGAGACAGTTACTTTATGAAACCCTTTTGATAGATGGTTTCCAGTCAAAGGTATCGTGAGCTGATTTGTCAGTTGTTCATTGTTCAATGCAATTGTTTTCACTTTCTCATCGTCAATGCTTACCGATACAGAAGAAGGTTCAATCAATAGTTCAGAATGTTTTAGTTTTAAAACCAATTCATTACCGCTCTCATCCACGGTTGAACGGATTTCATAATAAAATGTTGCTTCCTGTTCAGGGCCATATAATTCCAACGGTTGGTTTGTAATGACATGGCGGTTTATAGATGGTGAAACGGCTTCTTTCGCAACCTTTATATCATCCATCTGTATTTCATAATTCGCTTTCGCAACACTGTTTGTAAATAAACAGCAAATGATTAGAACAATAGCAAATATAAAGCTTCCCATCTTGAATGTTCTCATTGCACATCTCCTCGTTTCTGTGAAAATCTCTCTGTTTTATACCAACGGACCTCTTGTCGGAAAAGGACACGTTTCATTTCTAAAAACAATGAATAGACGACTAGCACGATCCACATTTGTGAATAAGTAAAATACATTAAAATGACACAAAAAAAATTACTCCGATTCATTTCATCTTTTTCAATACTTAATGCAATCATGACTTCAGCCAAAAAGAGAAGGAATGCGAGACCCCAAAGCACGACTGCTACGTTTCCGATTGACAACTTCAAATCGTAGAACAAATTGATGATGAAAAGAGCATTTGAAACGATAACCCCAAAGAAGAATAGAAAGTAGGTGAAAAAGAAATAAAAAAGATCGAAGATGATGCGCTTCCTTTTCAATTTGAAAATTCGACTTAAAAACTTCAAGACGACGTATAGGTTCCCCCTTGCCCACCTCGTCCGTTGTTTCCACCAAACACCTAACGTCTCGGGCTCCTGCTCCCACGTAATCGCAGCTGGGAAAAAGCGGATATGATAGCCTAAGTTATACACGCGAACAGTCAATTCAGTATCTTCAGCAAGCGCCCTCACGTCCCAACCGCCCAATTGTTCCATTACAGATCTCCGAATCGCAAAATTGGTTCCAGGAATTGTAGCGATATTAAATAACTTCCATCTTCCAGCTTGAGCCATCCACTGAAAACAGATCGTTTCGATATTTATGAACCGGGTGAGCCATGTTTTTTTAGCATTGATCACCCGAAACTTTCCTACGACAGCAGCCGCTTTTGGGTCATTAACCAATCCCATTACAAGATTCCAAACTGCCATTTTTTCAGGAGTATTGTCCGCATCATAAACAACAATCACATCACCCGTCGATTGACTAAGTGCCTCATTCAAAGCAGATGATTTACCTTTTCCCCGATTCGGCGGCCTCGTTTCGATTACTTTTATGAATGGAAATTTCTCACTGAAAGACCGCCCTATCTCTCCCGTCCTGTCCGATGAATTATCGTTAATGACAATGACTTCTAATTTGTCTTTCGGGTAATACAGGCGTGACATCGCTTTTAACGTCTGTTCAATTACGACTTCCTCATTATGCGCAGGGATGAAAACACTCACCGTCGGCAAGCTCTTCATATTCTTACTCCATTCAGGGATTTTTCGATCAAAGGTTTTGAAATGACGATACCCCCCTTGCATTAAAAACATATGATAAAGCAGCATTCCCCATATTAAAATGAGCGCTGTATAAAAGAGCGTATTAGCCAATAGATTCCCTCTCCCTGAATAATCTTTTTTTCAATCGCATGCGTAAAGTGGCTATATGGATGAAAAAAGCCATTATGAACGCCATAACAACGAAAGACATAATCCACAGTGCCGCTTCAAAAGGGCGCTCTGCAAATTGTGTTAAAACGTCATCCCATTTACTTTTGGTAGAAGAAACGGTAAGACCATCTTTAACTGTTTGATGGATTGTTACATATTTCGTCTTCGCGAACTGTTCAGTATTTCTCAGATCAATCCATTCAATATCTCCCGTAGACTCAATTAACTCGAGCATTTGCGGTAAATATTCAATGCCTAAATAAGGATGGTAGAAACCCCCAATTATTGACCCCGGTACAGTTTTTAAACGATTGATTGATTGCTCCATATCTTGAAGTGGATTTACTGAAGATAGTGGGTCAACATAGCCAATTGTTTCTGGAAATAACGTCATTCCATTCAATATGCTTGGTTTCCCTATAAATAGAGGAGCATCCATTACTTCCCAATCCGTATCACTTAATTGGATCTGACCAAATATCGCCGAAAATGATTGAGAAGCTACTTCATATCCATTTGAGCTCATCGTGTAATGAGGCGCTTCAAACGCTAAAGGATATAATCCGATCTCATATAAATCTTCAATTGACTTTTGAAGCTTCTGCTCTACATAATTCCTCTCAATTTGTTTCATCTCTTTTGTGTATTTATCAAAAGACGCGTCATTAAGAAATGATTCACGTTGTCTTATTGGAGGAGGGATTTCGTCTGTACGCTCAGTTGTAATTTGTTGGTTTAATTTGCTATCCCAAAATTCAAAGCCCTCGCCAGTTTCCTCATAACGATAGGAATGTGTATAACCATGTGCGATTACGATTCCGCCCCTATCCTGCAACTTCAATAACACATCAACAAGCTTCTTATTGGAAGAGAGGCGAATATGTTCACCTGTTTCATTATTTACATAAACTGGAATAATCGCCATGTAAAAAGGAATACCACGGTCTGCCAAGTACATTCCTGTCTCTTCAACTAACTTGTAATCTGAAATAGGAGAAATGTCTTCTAACCGGATATAGGCCGGGTGATTGGAAGGTGGATCTTGTTCTAATAGTGCATAAATAGACTTCGATAAAATTGCATTTTCTTCTACACCAAAATTAGTGGATGCTATATATGAAATTCTTCCTTTTTTAATGATGAAAGGAATGTTCTTATCAATCGACTTTCCGGTCGCAAGCGTTTCGCTTTCATTCGGAGGAAGGATATGGGTAGTGTATAAAGGTGTCGCTAGTGAATGATTTTCAATTGCCCTAACTTCAGCATCACCAATAATTTGCCAATCATTTAAAACATTGAATTGGTCTACATTCAGCCCTAAAAAAATCAATTTTCCTTTGAATGCATCGATTGATTCTATCAATTCCAAAGGCAAGGTTTTTTCAACTTCACCGACATATACAACAACATGTCTCCCCTCGATTTGTTCAGCAGTAAAATCAGCTGTCGAAATGAGGGTTTGCTCTGTTGCAAATGCGGAAAACGTAGCATCCAATAACAAAATATCTTTATTTGGCAAATCGTCTTCTGTCGAATAAACGATCAATATACTAATCTCTTCATTTTCTGCATAGATCGTAGGTCCAAAAAGAAATAATGCACATATTAGTACAAAAAAGAAAATCCGTTTATCAAAGTTCATGAGACAACATCTCACTTTCCACTTTCTCTATGAAATCTTCAACGCTTTCAAAAGCTGAAGACTGATTGTAAAGAGAATGGCCAAGCCGATAAGAAAGTGTTATATAATTCTCATTGAGCAGCCTATGTGTCTTAAGATTGCTGCTTAATTTATTGAAGATCACTTCGATTGAATCATCCGGCGTATTCGTCAATAACAAAGCAAAGCGATCATAACCATATCGGAATTTCCTATCAGTCGCTCTCATCGTCTCCCCTAATACTTTGGATAAAGAGGAGAGTAGATGCACCTTTTCTTTCTCTCCGTATAATTTCCGAAAAGAATCAAAATGATCGATTTGCAATAATATAAGTGTAAATTCACCACCATACCGATTGATCCGTTTCATTTCCGCATTCAATTCAAATTCCATCCTTTGTTTATTGTCAAAATTAGTTTCCATATCAACCGCGACAAATTGGCGGATTTTTTCTTTCAGCTGGTGTACCATTTCCCCCTGTCTCGTAACACGTTCATGTATCTTGCCAGCAATTAACACAAGGATGACAATAGAAAGTCCATATGCCATGAAATACGGCAACGGCATAACATTAAGATTGGTTGACAAACTGCTTGCAGGCAGATTGGAATAAATTAATACCGATCCGATTATGAATAAAAAAGGCAAGCACCAAAGCAGTCCTGCAATCGTCCCTTTGAAGAGAGATACTAAAACGATTAACAGTAAAAAAGAATAAAGAAAGATGCCAATTGCTCCTTCTTTAAAAAGGAAAATCGCTGGCATCTGTGCTGCAACAAGCAGTAAAGAAAAAAGAGCAAGAGAATATGTTTCCAACTCAATATGCTTGTTCATCGATCCATCTCCTTTCAGCAATCATTGCGAGCAAATTGTCGAATGTATGTGTGTCGCGTGAATGCAGATCGATATATCCTCCATAATACGGCTGTTTAAAGTCCCGTACCTGCAATGTATTCATGCGACTGATTAACTTTTCTGCAAATTCAACTTCCCCTATTTCTAAACACATTAAAATTGCAAGAGCATATACGGCTACCGCTTCATATTCAACGATCGGCCTTCCAGTAACTCCATCGTATCTCCCATAGATCATTCCGCCTCCATCCGAGAATGCCTGTTTCGCAAATGCTAACAAAGGCGAGACATCTCCGCCCCATTGGGCACGATGATAGCCAACATAAAACTGATCAATTAGATTCACTTGATCGTCATAGATCAGTTCCTTTGTTGGAACGTTATACGTTTTCGGAAAAAACCCAATAGATGAATTAGGTAATTCAAGCAATAGTTGTTGGGTTAAGTTATACGTATTACTCGTTATTACTTCTTCTTCCTTTAAACGATCAAACGCTGCAGGTATAATGTAGCTCAATGTTATTTCAGTGCCTTGATATTTCGTTTCCAAGTCGACATAATCTACAAGAAACCCTTGACGCAAATGGTATTTTGATAAACTTTCCGCCATTTTTCTCGCCATTTTCGTATAGGAGCGATTGTTCCATTTTTCTCCTGCTTCATAAAAGGCATTCATTATACGAAAGTCATCGATAGATGCATTCGCAGGTGCTTTTATTGTCCCTTTCAGTTCCCAAGCGACTAAATAATCAGATGTTAGAAAGTATTTTTTCAGTACTTTTGCTTGCTTATTGAATTGCTCGGAATCTTCCTTTGCCAGCAGGTAATCCATCCATAACCCAACCGTTTCAGACAGGTAAATCTCTGATTGGTCTGTAATATTTGTTCGAATCCGGCCATCATCGGCAATCAAATGTTGCTGTATAAAACTCTCTGTCGGTAACGGATCTTTCGCTTGGACGACTTCCTGTTTCTTAAACACATAAAGCTTCAAGAGTATGAGCGTTACAATGCCCACCACAATTATTCCAACAATTGCATTTCTGCCTTTCATTTGTTGCGTCCTCTCTTTTGTTGAAGGATCTCATTGCCAAAAATTTTATAAGGCAAACGGCGATCCAATTTAGCCTCAAACATTGCTGTATCCGCATATTCAATTAATCTTTTCGGATGTATGCTATGGTCTGGGAAAATACTAATTCCAATACTGACACTGGCTTCAAAGTAAATTGAGTCCAATGTGAATGGGCCATCAAACACTTCAATAATTTCTGCTATATTGGATTCAATATGATCGATTTCTTCGATTAAGAAGATAAACTCATCTCCACCCACGTGAAAAATCCGGTTGCTTAATGTAGTCAGCTTTTGCAGGCGATCGGCGATCTCTTTTAAAAACCAATCCCCAACCGAATGGCCAAAAGTATCATTAATTAATTTAAATTGATTAATATCCATGAATAAAACTGCAAATCGGTTATCCGTCCGAATTGCCCGTTCCGATAGAGCATCGAGCTCCTGTTGAAGCATTCTTCGATTTGGCAATCCCGTAATTTCATGGCAAGTCGCTAATTGTTGCCAATGTTCTAAGCTGCCTTTCTCAGAAATCTCTAGTAGCAGACATACGACTTCATTTTGGTGTTCATGCTCGTTACGTACAATCGGCACGAATAAGCAAGTAAACCAATTGGAAACGCTATTCTTTGAAACTAAACATAATTCACCCTTCCACCGTTCCCCATTCATTGCAATATCTATGGCGTTTTGTATAAAAGCGGTTGATTGTCGCTTATCTTGAAATGATTTGAAATCTCGCATATATAATTCAGAAGAAGACGCAAATCTCTCTTGGAAACGCTCATTTGCTTTTATTATTTTTCCTTCGAAATCCAAGATAGTCAGCATAAAAACGTCTTCTAATAATTCATAAACACTTTCGCTTAAACTTGAAAAATCAACCGTTAGCGCATTGCCGCTATGTTTTTGGTGCATTTTTCATATCCTCCCACTCGCTTCAATCCTTTTAAAGCATATAGGGGCACTCTTACCATTCGCTTACTCAACACTTATCAAACACTTAACAATTTGTTACCTTTTTCCCACACACAGAAAGCAACTAAAAACACATACTTTTTCCTCTATTTGCTAATTAGTGCAATTTTCAAGGTTACTCGACTATCCCGCTTAACTTTTTGATAGTAGTCAGTAAAAAGTCTGTGTTGGTTTTTCAGTAGGAAATTATGTCGCCTTCCATTCCGATAAGAGCTCTCATGGCTTCAGTCATAGATAGAGTTTGAGATTCACACACAAAAAAAGCCTTAAAAATTTACTTAACGCAAAATTTTCAAGGCTTTTTATTCTTATTAGAGTGGTTTTGATCCTATTCAGCTATCCAGACGAGGATGTCGCAAAGAACACTGTTTTTCCATAACAACATTTCAACCTATTCCTTCACATAATGATGCAAAAGTACAAGTGCTTAGCGGATAATCTCCTTTATTTATCCCAAAGCGTGAACATACATCCTATCAATAGAATTGTGATGAAAAGTGAACACATCATCCAATCCTTCCTGCTGACAACAACTACCTTATAAAAAGACTTTCTCTTTTCACCTGTGAATCCTCTTGCCTCCATAGCGAAAGCAGCTCTTTCCGCTTTACGTACTGCACCTGCAAGCATTGGCAATAGCACCCTACGCAGATTGAATAGCCTTCGGATAACATTTTTCTCTACATTGGCCCCTCGTAACCTATGCGCTTGCTGTATTTGGATGAATTCATCCTTCATGACTGGCAAAAATTGATAACCGACTAATATGCTGTAAGCGATTTTCGGCGACAGCTTCATTTGTTGCATCAAGCTCATAATGAAAGTGGTCGGATTCGTTGTCAATGCGAATAGTAAAGACAATCCTGCGAATGCCAATACTCGGAAACTGAGTGATAGCGCATGATTGAATTGGCTTTCTGTAATATCTACATTCCAAACCGACCAAAGGACTTCTCCTGTACGCTCTTCCGCAAATACAATCGTCGTCCAAAAATAGCCGAAAGCCATAATGGCAAACGGAACCATAAAGAGCATCCATCGTTTCCAACTAATTGTACTAAAAAACGCTTGGAGCATTATAACGCCTGCAAAGCAAACAAGAGGAGTCCACGGATTGAAAAAGAATGCCATCGCCAACATGCATATTGTAATCGAAATGAACTTTATGGAAGGGTTCATATTATGCAAAGCTGACTTCACGTTGGCTCCCTCCTATCGGCTGAAGCAAATGGTGTTCAGAAAGCAGTTGATGATCATTCCAAACGGTCTCCGCATTGTACTTCCCTGTCAGCTTTCCGTCTTTCATTAATAAAACGGAGTCGGCTATTCTATACGCAAATTCCATATCATGTGTGACGATTAAAAAAGTCGTGCCGCCAACTGCCCGCCCATCGATTAGGCGGAACAATTCTTCCAAAGCTGCCGTATCTTGGCCGGATGTCGGTTCATCCATTACAATCACTTCCCTGCCATCACAAAGCATCGAAGCAATGGCAACCCGCCTTTTTTGTCCATGGCTGACCGCAAACGGATGGGTGTTTGCAACTTCAGCTAAATCCAAACGTACGATCAGTTCATTTACCGCTTCTCCACCGCCATATGCAATTTCCTCACGGACCGTTTTCGTTAGGAATAAAAACTCCGGCGATTGCGGAACATACCCGACTGAGTTTGGCTGCACTTTTCCTTCCGTCTTTATGATACCGCAAAGTGCCTTCAGCATCGTCGATTTCCCGCTGCCATTCGGTCCTGCCAACACAGCTACTTCACCGCGGTTTAACGTAAAGGAAGAGGAATGTAGAAAGGTATCTGTTCGCAGACCATTCACAATAAGTGAAGGGATATTCTGCTTACTGCTTTTCCTTTTTTCGATAGTAGCTGCAGTCGGCATTTTCTTAAGTGGAATTTGCCTTTCAAAAAAGCCATCCCATAATTCAAGCCGATGTTCAATTGCGACGATCGTCAAGGATAACCTTCTTTGCAGGCGGTCCAACCAACGTATAAACTGTTTTGCCGTATACGGATCCAAATGGGAAATTGGCTCATCCATTAATAGGACTTCCGGTTTCATTATTAAAGCGCAAGCTACGGCAATCTGTTGTTTTTGTCCTCCGGATAGATTGTGTATGACTGCATGTCTGAATGCTGTCAACTTAGTTAGCGCAAGCACTTCAGCTATCCGATCATCCATTTCCTCTCTATGGACATTCAAATTTTCCAATGTGAAGGAAAGCTCTTCTTCAACCGTTTGCATGCAAAACTGAGCATCTGGATCTTGGAATACAGTCGCAATTCGATGATTCACCTCACCCGGTTTGTAAGCTTCGCTATCTTTCCCGAACAGCGTAATCGTTCCCTTTACAATGCCATCGCAATTATAAGGATATAGCCGATTGATCAAATAGAGAAGTGTGGACTTTCCACAGCCGCTGGGACCAGTGAAGACGACCCGCTCCCCTTGCTTGATTGAAAATGAAAGATCTTTCAACACCCACTTTTCATCTTCCGGAAATCGAAAATGCACTGCATCAAACCGAATCACTTCAGGCACGCGCATCACCTTTTTCAGAACGGGCAATTGCATATCCACGTAGAGACCCAGTCGCAAGCAGTCCGTCTGCGACCGCTTTTCCTCCAACTCCAGCAATTACTGCACCGCTTACAATTCGTAAGCCAAACATGAGCAGTACATACCCGGTGCTAAACACTGTAAAGCCACCTAAGAAATAGCCGTAAACGAAACTAAATATTGCAGATCCTGCGCCAGCCAACATGAGCACCCAAAGGTCGAAGCGTTTGTATCTCGTCACGGCAAAAGCTGCCTCTGCACCTAAGCCTTGTATAACCCCGGACAAGATAAGTCTTGGTCCGACTGCATTTCCTAACAACACCTCAATAGCTGCCGCAATCGTCTCGGAAATGACTGCCGCTCCAGGCTTGCGGATAATGTACATACAAATAATCGAGACGATAAACCAAATGCCAAATATCCATTCATAAGCAATCGGCCCAATGAAGCCTGCCCATATATTGCCCGCATGAAGAAACAACAAATAGACAATCCCAAATACGACCGAAAACAAAGACATTAATACGACTTCTTTCAACTTCCACGATTTCAACATGTTATCGTCCTCCATGCGAAGGGCTATTCATGCTCATCGATACCGTCATAACAAGATGTTTATGTTCTTCGGAGCGAGCATTTGAAAAAGCTTCTTCATAAAAATCGAAAACATCATGAATATCTCCGTGAATGCCGCTTGCATAATGCATCGATTCATTAAAGACCCCACGCTCTTTAGCATGATCCACTTCACGATAAATAATATCCATATACGAAGGATTGTTCATCGGATACAATGCGAATTGTGAAGAGACATATTGCTTCGTACGATCATTATTTAGCACTGCATCTCCCATATTCAAATAAGCATCGCCTGCGCTATCGCCAGGGCAGCCTGCAGAAAAGGTTCCAGACAACGCGATATGCTTTCCTGTTTTTGCTGCACTCAATGCAATCGCTTTGGCGACATTGAATACATGGACCTGTTTGCCGCGAATAACCGTCGAAACATCGTCTGTATGCATCCAAACAGCTGATGTATCCGTTTCTTCCAGAGCTCCTTTAATTATTGCTACAAAATCGTCTGCCATCGGATGAAGCGAAAAGCGAAATCCGACAATTGGACTGAATCCACATTCCATTTTTGTGACCCCCTACATTTTTTTCATAAAAAAGAGACTACATCCGAGAAGATGTAGCCACTTGTCCATTTTTTGTGAGTCTCTATTCAGCAAACATACAAGCATATTCGTCTTGTCAATAACGAGATGCCATCCGCTGAACAAAGATCTTATAGGAAAGTCACTACACTTCCCCACGCAGGCATTATCCTGATCGGGTCATAAGGGATCGGAGCAACAGCTCACATCTCAGCCAAAATGGCACCCCTAGTGCAGAAACGGTATGTAGTTCAATTCTATGATGCCACCAGTATAGTCGAAGAGATTATGTTTGTAAATAGATTCATATGACTCCCTACTTTTATATAGACAAAGTATCTTTTCGCTTTGTCTACAGTCATTATAGGGTCTGTAGTAAATAGATAGAAGTTTCTTCAGCTTGGCTTGAGAACGCTTGCCAAGGAAGACAACCTAAGCCTGCTGGCCCAAACGTAGTAGCGAGCGTTGGTCAACAAGCTGAGCCTTTGATTTAATTTAAATTCAAAGGCTCTTACGATTTCTATTCATCACGCCCGATTTTTTTATCCCTATACTGCTGCTCCTTTTCCATTCCTTCTTTGAAGTACTCGTTAAATTGCTCCCTCTCTTCTTGATGAGTATCAAGCCACGCCTTATTTCCCTCCATTACACCGTATCTCCATTTTTCAAAAACATAACTTGTAACTGCGTATTCTAAATGCCATAAATCTTCCCCGTGTTTTTTTAACAAAAACTCCTGCGCAACAAGCATTCGTTCCTTCTCACGTTCACTTTTCTCTTTAATCCTCTTGCCTAGTTCACTTGCCCATTCCCTTTTCTCTTTTCCAATCGCTGTCGTTTGTGAAGTTCCTTCCTTTCTCCATTCCATCCAACGGTTTTGTAATTCTTCGTACTGCTCCCTCATATACGCTTTCAAATCGCGCTCTGAGTTCACATACGTAAAGTCTCCATTTCCTGCATCCGCTACTTCTTTCAACAGTTTTTGCCCTTCGTTGTCGACGTCAAATCCGATAATATTAACGACTGTTTCAATGTCCGCAGCGACAAAACCTTTGCTGCCTGGACAGGGTCGCCATCACAAGTTTCGATGCCGTCACTGACAACATATACGACAACATGGTCGGTATTTTCGGGAATGTCCTCCGTTACCGTCTCAAGCGCAAGCCCGATCGGTGTCCATCCCGATGCTTGGAATGAATTCAAAGACTGCTTGAACTTTGCGCTATCAAAATGACCTTGGAACAAGTTTTCTGAGCTACTGCACGACAATTGTTTGTCTGCCACCGTTCCAGTCCCTTTATGGCCGTATACCCTTAACGAAATTGTCGCTCCTTCAGGCACTTGTTTAGCGAACTCATAAACAGCTTCTTTCGCTGCTTCCATCCGTGTTTTATTGCCAACTGCCGCTCTCATGCTTCCGCTCGCATCGATTAGAATGGCATAATGCGCTGTTCGCAATTCAGGTGAATCAATTTTATCATCAGGGCGTTCAATATTTACTTCAACAGTTGAATCAAAATGAATAAGCTGATCGACTTCTTCGTGATAGTCTTCAGACAATAAATAAACAAGTTCTTTTAAAAATTCCTCTTCCGTTAAATCATTCGGCAGCTGATCCAAATAATCAATTACTCTATTCTTATCGTAATGTTCTCCACTATATATACCAGGTTTACGCAACATTTCCTGCTCCACTTCTGTTAGTGCTCGTGGAGCATCAATCTCATAAAAATCATCCTCCAATCTACCATTGTCTTCCTCAATCTCTTCATTCTCAGCAGCTTCTACAGTTTCAACTTGCTGCTCTTCTTCACCCGCGCCATTGTCATTTGTCACTTCCGGATTTTCTTTTGCAGAGCATGCTGTCAATAATAGAAGGGATAACAGCGATGCGTACAAAATACTTCTCAAGTCGCCAACTCCTCACAAATTATATTGTATTTTATATTAGTACAGATTATTCAGAAGTCAAAGGGTCGGAAAGTCTAATAGTAAATGAGAGAGAATTTAAATATGTATTTTTGAGAGAAAGCAGTAGAAGTCTTCAAGGCAAATTATTAACTTACCTATGAGTGCAAGCGATGCAAAAGAAGAAGAAATTGTATAAGCGTTAGAAGGAATACGATTTTAGTGAGAACCACCCTTAAGCGAAGGTGGTTCTTCCTTTATATTAAACTTTCCTACTTAGCAATAATTGAAATTCCGGATGTGTTTTGTACTCCATCTACTCCACAGCGTTTTCAAAATCGGAGTACGATTGTAACCTAATTCGGATTGCAGGCTCTGTCACCATTTCAAGCACCTCGTTCTTTGGCACCCAGTGGCAATCCGATGTTTCTTCCGATGTGCACAGTTCGCCGCCGATCGGCTTACATGCAAAATCGAACATCACCTTTGTCGGTACATCCGTCATGCTATCCTACCATTTATAGATCCCTGTATTTGAGTACACGCCAATGAGGTGTTTCACTTCAACGTCAATCCTACTCTCTTCCTTCACTTCACGAATTACACCATCCATCAAGTTTTCTCCTACTTCAACTTGTCCACCTGGAAAAACCCATCCTCCATGCTCGGTTTTCACTACTAATAAATTGCCTTCCAAATCTTCTACAAGGCCCCCACAAGCAATAATATGCGTCGGCATTTTCATATCCCATTCCCCCTTATCAATCGATCATACCAATCCCACAACATTCCGCAAATCAATTCCCCTTGAAAATAGGCAGTTTATGCGCAATTCCAAAGGTGTTATGCGTTCTGTAGGCAAGTTATGCGTTTTTTAATTGGAATATGAGTTGTGGACTTGTCGATATGCGTCAAATTGATAAGTTTATGCGTTGTTGTATGATTTTATGCGTGTTTGAAGTAGATTTTCATGGACGTTTCGGAAGTGGTAAGTTTATGAATCAATCAAAAAGAGCTTCCATAGTTGGACGCGCAACTTCGGGAAGCTATTTTTAGGTAATGGAATTTATGAAGTAATAAATTCCCCGCCATTCACATGGATCGTCTGCCCCGTGACAAATCGGGAATCATCTGAGGCAAGATAAACATATGCAGGGGCTAATTCAAATGGCTGCCCTTGGCGGTTCATCGGGTTGCCGGCTTGCGTAACAACATCTGCTGAGAAGCTTGCAGGGATTAATGGCGTCCAAATGCGCCCTGGCGCAACGGCGTTCACTCGTATTCCCTTGCTTACTAAGCTGTTCGAGAGTGCTCGTGTAAATCCGACAATTGCAGCTTTCGTCGCCGTGTAATCGATCAGCTGTTCATTGCCATCGTACGCCACAACGGATGCTGTATTAATAATGGCGCTTCCTGCTTTTAAATGAGGCAGCGCTGCTCTCGTCGTATAAAAATGCGAGTACACATTCACTTTAAAAGTGTCGTCAAACTGTTCATCTGTAATATCCAATAAGCTTAACTGCTGGAATTGAATGCCTACATGATTGCAAAGCACATCCAATCCGCCAAATTCCTTCACTGTCTTTTCAACAATATGAATGCAATGCTGTTTGTTCCGTACGTCTCCCGGAAGCAATAAGCAACGCTGCCCTAACTCCTCAATTCTTCCCTTCGTCCGGCTCGCATCCTCATGTTCATCGAGGTAAGCAATTGCAACATTTGCTCCTTCCTTCGCGAATGCGATGGCGACGGCTGCTCCAATTCCACTATCCCCTCCTGTAATTAAAGCGACTTTGTTGGTTAGCTTTTCGGATCCTTTATAAGATGGATTTTCGATAATCGGTCTCGGATTCATTAACTTTTCTACACCGGGCTGTCGATACTGACGCTGTTCTGGAACGGTCATTGGCACGTCTTCGTATTGAGTGATTTTGCCATAGTTCGGTTGCATCGGATATGCCGAAAAATCATCATGATCGTTCATCATTTTTGTCCCCTCTCTCAAAAGCCTTTCAACGGCATAGTATGATACGCCCAATCGTTGCGTTACTATTTCGCACAACAATTCATTCAAGGTTGAATATGATAGAACAATTGACAATAGGAGGTTACGATCATGCACTCAACGAATTCATGCAATGCAGATGTTTTACTGACGGATGATTCGGATGAAAAAGTGACTGTTCATTACGGTGAAACTACATTTCGGCTGCCTAAAATCGGGCCAAGGCCGCCATTTTATTATAACCCGAGATGCGAACCGTATTATCCAGAAATTTAAGAATAAAGCCAATAGCAAAAGTATATCTTCGTCCTCCAGCTTTCAGTACAATATCCGAATAGCGATACCATCTAATCCTTATGTTAGGCTTAAGCGATTACAATGAAACGAATTTCGGAATGAGAGAAAAGCGTAATTCTACTCTTTGTACTAACTTGATTAGTGTGGTTTCTTTACTTATTAGTGCATGCTTGAGATAGGTATGGAGACCAGGTCCGATGATTTCGGAGCGTGGATAGAGGTAGTTTTATCGGATGAATGAAAGGGAATCGATGACAAAATAAGTAAAACAATAGAAATGACGCCTATTCACATCGATTCGTGTTCTCCTGCAAGCAAAAAGACATATGTTCAAGGAAGTAGGGAGGACATCCCAATAGTTTAAACGATCTCCGACGATTATAGATATCAATTCACTAAGTTCAGTTTGTTCTCTTCTATAGATAGTTTGAAAAAGGGAAGGCTCACGGATTAACGTCTATCCGGCTTCCCTTTTCATATGCTTAATTCATATACTGCCCATCAATAGTTCAACCAAATAATTCGGCAGCAACTTTCTTTGCAGTTATAATATCTTTTGTGCCGTGGATGAGCATTCTACCGTCGCGAAATAAGACGACTCGTTTCCCATTGTACTCGCAAGCGACCAAATGCTGATTATGGATCATGTTTGCAACTGAATTCCGGATCGACTCGGCAAAATGAGAAAGTTCAACTTGTCTTTTTTCCGGCCATGTCAATTGGACAGTGTCCCTTCCACAAAGCACTGCCGGCCGCATTGCATTTCGAGCATTCAGGAATGGAAAAATCGCATTTTCGGAACAGCTCGGGCAGTTTCTTTTTTTCAAATCTCCTACTTGAATTGACGCCCGCTCTTCAGTCCATACATCAACGGATTCTAATTTGGGCTCAATCTTTGTTCCTGTCAAATATTTCAATACACCCGTAATTTGACGGGCAGCTGTCGTGACGACAATCGGACTGATGACGCCGACCGTATCGCACGTCATATTCAGTGTTGGAAGTGTGTCCAAGAGACAGTGGAGACAAGGTTGGCCGCTTCTAACACCGATTGGAAACGTCAGACCATAACTGCCTACACATGCCCCCATGAAAAAAGGCAGGCCGAGTTTCATTGCCGCGTCATTGGCAAGCATTCTTGTTTCCATATTGTCTGTTGCATCCACAATCACATCGTGTCCTGTAAATAGATCAAGAACATTTTCAGGAGTCACATCCGCAACAATCCCTGTAATGTTTACATCACTGTTGAGAGTAGACAATCTCCTCTCGGCAGCCACAGCTTTTGGCACTTGATGTACAGCATCCTGCTCAGTGTATAGCTGTTGTCGATGTAAGTTCGTCCATTCAATTATATCCCTATCTACAATTGTCACTTGTCCTACACCAGCACGAACAAGCATTTCAGCTCCCGAAGAACCTAATGCTCCGGCACCTAAAATAAAGATACTCGCTTGACCTAATTTTTTTTGCCCTTCCTCTCCTATTGGAGCGAATAATTCCTGTCGTGAGTATCTTTCATTCATTTAAAACGAACCCTTCCATCGGACTGCTTGCAACGGCATAATTACGTTTCGGCATCCGCCCTGCTTCAAACCCAAGTCTTCCCGCCTCAACGGCAAGTTTCATAGCAAGTGCCATCTTAACCGGATCCTTCGCTTCAGATACTGCGGTGTTGAGCAGTACCCCGTCAGCACCTAATTCCATTGCATACGCCGCGTCCTTTGGCGAACCGATACCAGCGTCTATAATTACCGGCACATCTGATTGCTCGATAATGAAAGACAAATTCATCGGATTTAAAATGCCGCGTCCCGAACCGATTGGAGATGCGCCCGGCATGATTGCATGAACACCTAACTCGCATAATTTCCGGGCAAGTACAACGTCATCCGATGTATATGGCAAGACAATAAAACCTTCAGCCATCAGCATTTCTGAGGCGCGCAGCGTTTCAATAGGATCCGGCAGCAACGATCGGTCGCAGCCGATGATTTCTACTTTCACCATATCGCAGAGCCCGGATGCCTTTGCTAATTTGGCAATCCGAAGAGCTTCCTCGGCAGTTTTAGCCCCTGCAGTGTTCGGCAGCAATGTGTATTTCGTCAGGTCAAGCTGTTCCAATAAATTTGGTTGTGAATTCTCAAAAATATTCATACGTCTTACTGCAAATGTCAGAATTTCTGTTTCGGACACACGAACAGCTTCCTTTTGTGTTTCATAGGAAGGATACTTTCCTGTCCCTAACAATAATCTGGATTGAAATGTCTTATTTCCGATCGTTAACATTTTTAGCCTCCTCCTACAAAATGAACAATTTCAATCTTGTCTCGGTCATTAATAGGTTTGCAGTATTCTTTCTTTGACAAAATGCTATTGTTTACCTCGACGACAGCAATACGTTCGGACACCTTCAAATGTTCGAGCAATTGTTGCATCGTCTCAATTTTTAGTGGCACTTCATATCTTTTGCCATTCAATTCGATGATTTTTCGCATTTGCACTCCTCCTCTTTGTATAGAATGATTCAATCTAATTTCATTTCAACCTTGTAATTGGATAGAGCTAGTTCTGGAGAACTGCTTGTGAAAATAGCAGACATAAGTGCGACGCCCGAAACACCACCACTTTGGAGTAAGTTCACATGCTCAGGAAGGATGCCACCGATTGCATAGATTGGCAAAGGGATTGATTGGCAAAGCTTGAAAAGCTCCTCACTTCCTCGAGGGGGCAGGCCATTTTTAGATGCAGTTTCGAACACATGCCCATATAGTAGCCAATCAGCTCCTGCTTTATATGCCATTTGGGCTTCTGCAATGGAATGGACGGATCGCCCAAACGATAACATAGGAAAATGCTGTCGCAGCTTGTCAACAGGCAGCGCATGTCCCGGAAGTTGTACACGCCGTATTCCTGTAAGCAGCGCAATATCAGCGCGACCATGAACGATTATTTTTTCTTCATCAAAATTAGCTGTTTGCAAAAGCCTTATTAGACTAAGAACCTCTGCATCCGTCTTTAACGTTTCCCTCAAAATTACCGCGTCAATAGACGCCTCTATTCGAAGCAGAATGTCCAGAAGCTCCGAATTGTCCATTCGGCTGTTCGTCACAGCAATTAAATCCATTACCATCCCCCCAATTAACTAAAAAGACCACTCCCTATGTAAGGAAGCGGCCTTATAATTAGCATGAAAATGCATAGCAAAAAAGACACCACTTCCCTACGCAGGTTCGAACCTGTTCAGGTAATAAGGGTATCAGAGTTCAACTCTTCTCTCAGTCCTTTAAAAGGATTCCCCTAATGGTCAAAAAGTTATGAAATTAGTATCCAATAAAAGCTTACCACTTTATCTGAATGATTGAAACTATAAAACGTATATCCACTATTCTTTTAATAACTTTTATTACCCATTTGCCTTTCGAACGAATGACATGCAAAATAGTTATGAAAGGCAGGCGTGTCTATTGAATGAAACATTAAACGATTTCTTGTATAAATATTTCGACAACCTTCTCTTAAAGCCCCCACTCTTCTATTCATGGCATTATAGCATTCGATTTGAGATCGCAAAGCCCGGCTCCGAACATGAAGACAAACAAAATATGAAGCAAATTCAAGAGAGAAGCAGGACGTTATTTGATACTGTTTTTGAGGATGAGGATGAACTATTATTCGTCAGCAATATCCACTGTGAAAAAGCGAATCATTTTTTACAAAAACGGCCAGCCAATATTTATCGCAAATATGTGAAAGACAAAAACAGACGGATGCAATTAACGCATAGCGTTTTGCCAAGCCTCATATGGGATGCCGATGAGGATGATTATGACACAATGGTGACCCATCAATTTGTATTGGCATGCTCGAAACAGGGGATCGCTTATGCTGATCTTTTATTGGCGATTAGCCATAATGATTTTGCGCACCCTATACGAATCTTAAAAAACAATATCAAGGATGGCTGTGATATTTTCTTCGTCAATGTACCGAAAAAAATGATCTACCATTTATACGATGATCGAGGTTGTGACATTATTGCTGTAAATATCGAAGATTTGCGAGAGCTCTATGAAAAATACAATGATTGGATATTAGATTATGATCGTGAAAGAATTGACCTTTTATTCACCTAAAAAAGCCGGAAACTATGTTTTCCACTCGTTTCCGGCTTGTCATCATTTTATATAATTTTCTCCATTTGATACTCAGAAAGCTCTTTATAATATTTGTTCATGGAAGAAGGGGACACGCCAAACCATTCGGCAATCTCCTTTAGTGTCATGGAGAGTGGCTCGAAGAAAGTTTGCTCCTGTCCAAAACGGATTGCGCCAGCAGCTATGGCAACTTCTTTTCTAGCATTGGGCTGCTGTTCAACTAAATAATCTTCAAGCATTTCAATGAATTTCTCAGATTCGCGATCATGTTGTTCCAAAAACTTCACGACATGCTGTAATACGCCTGCTTCAAAGTTACTAAACTCTTCTCCTGCGTAGCCATCCGCCACTAACATGCGCCAAAACTCCAACGTATTCTCTTTCAAGAAATCGGCAGCCGTCTTATCGTTTTGTGCTGAAAACTTATTAGCAAATGCGTTAATTTGCGCTGAATGGTCAACGGGGAAGAAAATGAGTGTCGATACTGCTAAATAATGATCTTCTTTTAAACGATTGTCAGGCAAAATGAAGCTGAAAAGGTGTATGCCGTCAGGAATCGGCTTGTCGCTCTCTCTGCGAAGCTTAATGGATTCGTTCTCAAAAATATTGCTCACCGTCATATACTCATCTTCTACCGCTTCTACTTGTCCAATGAACATACGAGGACTTTGCCAACGGTCCAATACTTGCAATACAGAAGGCCGTACAATCTTTTTCTTCTGCTTCTTCAAATAGTCTTCCCAAATATCGGGTCGTTTATGGAAAAAGAATTCATCCAAGGCGATCGCTTCGATCATTTCTTCCATAAGAGCTTGGCCCAACTCTTGTTTCCATTCGTTTGCAGCCTCTATGTATTCATAAATGTCTTTTCGCGTAGGATATTCATCATAAAAATTTTGTAAAACCCGTTCCAATTCTTCCATTTGCACCGTCTCAACTGTTACTGCCTGTTTACTAGCGCAGCACTTTTTATACTTTTTACCACTGCCGCATGGGCAGGGATCATTACGTCCAACCAACAAAAACACTTCCTTTTATCAATCACTCCTCGGCATGCTTTGGAGCCAAAACACTTGCCGATTACGCCAAATCACATTTATCCAGTCATTTTCAAAATGGACGGCTTTATAAGTTTAACATATTTTAGGCTATGCTTCATTCCCTTAATTAGCCACATAGCAAACGTTTTATTGTCATTGAATAGGATGATCAATTAACCAAGCTTCATTGTGCATATCTCAAACGTCTGCTGAATAAAGTTGAATATATCCATGCAAAGGAGTGATCGGGTGGCAAAATGCAAAAAATGTGGTGCTAACAAAACTGAATGCAAGACATGCAAGAAATGCAATTGACTATACGAATACATTGAACAATTAGTAAGAGCATAGATCGCAGTTATTTAGTTCCCGAATGGGGACTTTTTTTATTTACGCATAGGAATGCAATCCTGCGATAACTAAATTGACGAATACTTGGTTAAAGACGATCAGGCCAAACCCGATAATCGCCATCCATGCTGTCCGGTTGCCTTCCCAGCCCTTTGTCGTTCGCAAATGCAAAAGACCCGCGTAAAATAGCCATGTAATTAAAGCCCATACTTCTTTCGGGTCCCATCCCCAAAACCTCCCCCATGCGAGATGCGCCCAAATCATTGCAAACAATAATCCGCCCAATGAAAATAGCGGAAAGCCGATTACAACGGCACGGTACGTTATTTCATCCATTACTAAAGGATTTACTTTTTGTGTGAGCGGCTTAATTAGCTGGCTAATGTTTTTACGTGCTGTGATTCGTACTATCAAATAAATGACCGTCCCGTATAGAAATGCCCAGACGATCGTGTTTAGCTTCTGTGCATCGATCGAATTCGTCAGCTCGATCCATCCAAAGCTTGTTTGCTCATGAGCCAACTTTGCTCCGTCATTTACGAAAAGAGCAGGCATTTTATAAATCACTCTCTCGGCTGTACCAGTTTTATTTTCGAATTCAATCATCTGTTCATCGTATGTAAATGAAAAAGTGATGGAGCTTATAATAAAACCAACGACGATTACGAGGCAATACATGACGAATTCCAATCCACGTACACCGCCCGCCTTTTTATCCACATCCGTCGCACTTACTAAATAAATAATACTTGTCACAAACGCAATTGAAAGAATCGCGCTTGAGATTGCAACAGTAATTACATGTACGGAAAGCCAATTGCTTTGCAGCGCTGGAATAAGCGGTGAAGCTTCACTTGTAAAAACTGACCCATACCCTATAATGATGAGAGAAATTGGAATAGAAAATAACAGTACTACAATTTGTTTATAGAGATGAAAGATGAGCAATGTGCTTCCAATAAGCATAATGCCAAAAAAGGTCATGAACTCGTACATATTGCTAACAGGGGCATGCCCGATCGCTGCCCATCTTACGAAAAAATAAAGAAGCTGCATGAGAAATGCCAAATGGGTTACACCGATCCCGATTCGGCTTGTCCAAACCCTCTTCGACTTTACCGCCATACCGATCGGCAATATTGCAAGCAGCAATACGATAAACGAGACGAATAATGATTGGCTGCTCAGTTCAATCATACTTTCAGAATTCATTCAATAAACCTCCAGTTTCCATAAGTCTCTAAGGTAGTTGTTTACATCAATAGCCCATTATACATAGAGTTGAGGTGATGTAAGCTTTGTTTCTCTTCAACGTCTAAAAAACAATCCTAACCGTCTAATTGGAATGCAATGACATTGGAAAAAGGAAGTATCTATGATGACGTTTATAGTCTTTAGTTTATTTAATTTCATAATTGTTTACGGGTCATTATTTTATATTTTATCGTTAAAAATAACAGTAAAGCGCTTTTTACTCAGCTTGATATCCAACACAATCATTTCTTTTTTCGCTATCTATTATCAAGATTCCATTTGGATTTCCATGAGTTTAAGTATTTTATTGGCCGGCGTTCTTTTCTATTTATTTTCCAAGGATTATCTTGTTTTTCACCATCTCTTTGTCATTCATATCGGGAGTATTTTAACCGAGTACACAGCATTATTAGTCCTTGATTTTTTCCATTCATCCCTTTATAGAGCTACTCTTTTGCTTGTAGTCCAATATATTTTAATAATTTTTATTCAGTTTACTTTGTTTATCGTCATCTATAAAAGAATCATTACCCGCTATCAAAAGGATGTGCAGCTTTCCTCTGTATCAAAAATCGTATTGTTATTCATTGTAGGTATTACCTTTTTCGTTTTTTATGCACTTGTTTTCATCCCTTCCGAAATAGGTGACGTTGACCTATCCGGACTCAATTTACTGTTGCTACTGTTTTATTTTTTAGTAATGGTAGGACTTACCGGAATTGTTTTGCGTACGATACTGAAGGAAAATCAAATCCATAGAAAAATGATGGAGCATCAGCAATTCACACACTATATGCATGCGTTGGAGCAAGTGAACCGTGATATGCAGTCTTTCCGGCATGATTATGCCAATATCCTTATTTCTTTGCGCGGCTACATTGAAAATGAGGATTTGAAAGGATTGCAAACGTATTTCAATGAACATATTGTAAAGGTGGAAGAACGCACGCTTCACAAAAACCAGATGTTCAACCAACTTGACCGGCTAAAGCTAATTGAACTAAAAGGACTGCTCGCTACAAAATTGCTTTCGGCGGATGAAGCTTCAGTGCCCGTAAATATAGAAATTCCTGATACAATCGATACGATAGCAATTGATATAATCGATTTGACACGAGTTATAGGGATATTCTTAGATAATGCCATAGAAGTTAGTGCCATGATGAATGATCCACAAATCAATATCGCATTCATTTCAAGGAATACTGAAATCATTATCGTCTTTGAAAATCGCATCATGGAAGATAACTTAGTGATCAGTCGTTTATTTCAGGAACATTATTCAACGAAAGGAAACGAACGAGGATTGGGGTTATCCAATGTAAAAGCTATTTTATCTAACTATCCAAACGTCTCACTTAATACATACATTGAAAATCATTGGTTTGTTCATGAAGTGATCATTGAGGAGGTGCGTTAAAATGAAAGTTGTCATTTGTGAAGACGATTCTCTTCAAAATCAAGCATTGTTTACAGAGATCAATAACTACGCCATGTTTCATGAACCGAGTATCGAAGTTGTCCTATGCGCAAAAAAACCTGACGAAGTGTTGAAGTATTTGAAACAACATAAGGCAGATTGCTATATATTGGATATTGAATTGAATGATGATATGGACGGTATGGAATTGGCGATGGAAATCCGTAAAAACGATCCGCTATCTACGATCATTTTTATAACGACACACGCGGACCGACTCAAGTTGACCTTCACCTATAAATTAGCTGCGCTCGATTTCATTGTAAAAGATACACGAGAGCAAATTTCCTCACAATTGAGGGACGCTCTGCAAGCCGCCTTTTCGAAATACAAACAGATCGGTCAATCAGAACAAGCAGCTATGATTCAAATCCAAATTGGTGAACGCATTAAAAACATTGCAATTGATGATGTTTTTTATATTGAAACATCTTCAACACCTCATAAACTTACTCTGTATGAGAAGAACGGCATTTATGAATTTTATGGAAAACTTTCAGAATATGAACAATTGGATGCTTCCTTTTATCGTTGCCATAAAAGCTATCTTATCAATCTCCAACATGTCATAGAGTTCGATAAAAAAGAGCGATTCGTGCAAATGACAAATGGCGCTGTCTGTGAAGTTTCATTTAGAGGAATGAAGGATTTGAAAAAGAAAATAAGTCTTGTCTACTAAAACATTCCTACTTACGTCGAAAACACGCATAAAATGATACAACAACGCTAAACCTATTAATTCGACACTTACGCCCATCAAAAACACAAAATAGTGAGTCTCCCCAATAACTGAACTCGTATAATTATGAAAGGAATTAGAAGGAGGAATCAATAAAATGAGGAGATTGCTTTTAACCTATACTTCTTTTTGGTTGTTCTAATCATGATAAAGACACGGAAAGCTCCGCGCAAGTTAACCTTGAAAAAGCAAGTCAAACAATTGATGAATCCGCTATTAACTCTGAAACATTAGAAGAAAAAATCAACTCCATTATGGCGGAAAAGGGTTACCCCAATTCCGAAGTTATCAAAATTAATTAAGGCGACTCTTTGAATGGACATTCAAATACAGTCACAGCATCTTTTATTAAAAAAGCCCTCATCTTCCGACAGAACTGTTATCGCGAATAAAGGGAGGCAGCTATTGATCGTTTTTTCCCATATGAGCATAAAAAAAGAAAAGCAGAAGTTCCGCTTTTCCCATGCAGCATGAAGAATCGTCGAGAAAACTATTGAAAAAGACAGACCTATCCCGTTTCTGCAGTACAGAGCCTTTGAACGTATTCAATTACTTGTTCAAAGCTATGCAACGGATTCTGAAGGAATGCATTTTCAATCCTCCTCTCCTTCAAAGTGAAGCTCATTATACAAACCCAATATTTCAAGTCAATTTACAGTACCGGGCGACCCATTTTTCGTATGGGGGATAAATCCGCCCAAATATTTTAATTAATTTCCGCAGCTTTCCTGCAACAACTTACTCTTTGTTCTCTCGCTCCCAACGCTCTACTTCCCTTCGAACAATCGGTGCCACTTTTGTTCCTAAAAGTTCAATCGCCCGCATCACATCATCATGAGGCATCGAACCGACTGGTACGTGGAGCATGAAGCGTTCTACTCCAACGTTTTTGCGAAGGAATAGTATTTTTTCCGCAACCGTTTCTGCATCTCCTACATACAGAGCACCTTCCAAACTGCTCGCAGCGTCAAATGTTCCACGTGTATACGGGCCCCAGCCGCGCTCTCTTCCTAACACATTCATTGCTTGTGCAGTCGATGGATAAAATTTATCTTTCGCTTCGGCAGTCGTTTCACCAACAAATCCATGGGAATGAGAAGCGACTTTCAGTTTAGAAACATCATGGCCCGCTTGCTCTGCTGCCCTCTTATATAAATCAACAATAGGAGCAAATTGTAATGGGCTTCCGCCAATGATCGCTAACACAAGCGGCAAGCCTAAAACTCCTGCGCGTACAGCTGATTGAGGTGTACCGCCGCTCGCAATCCAAATTGGCAATTTGCCGTGTTCGGCCCGAGGATAGACGCCTAAATTCGGAATGGACGGCCGGTGCTTCCCATTCCACGTCACTTTTTCAGATACATTTATTTCAAGCAATAACTGCAGCTTCTCATCAAATAATTCATCATAATCTTGTAAGTCATAACCGAATAAAGGAAATGATTCGATGAATGATCCTCTGCCCGCCATAATTTCTGCCCGTCCGTTTGATATGGCGTCAACTGTTGAAAATTGTTCATATAACCGTACGGGATCATCTGAAGACAACACAGATACAGCACTAGTCAATTTAATTTGTTTTGTCCGTGCTGCTGCAGCGGCAAGCAAAACCGCCGGCGATGAACAGGCGTAATCTGCACGGTGATGTTCGCCAACTCCGAATACATCTAAACCGATTTGATCTGCTAAAACGATCTCTTCAACAACTTCTCGAATTCGTTCAGCATGGCTTACTACTTTTCCCGTTTCCACGTCAGGTGTTGTCTCAACGAATGTTGTAATTCCAATCTCCACGAATAACTCCTCCTGTTTATAGGACATCTACGTAGTATAATTCCTACCAATTTTAGCATAATACAATTCAAGAAGCTCATTAAGTATCTTCAATTCAAGATGTTTTGTTTGTAAACGGTATTTTTTTCATTTAAAATACTATTTAAAATTCATTTTAAAAAGGACAGGTGATGGTAGATGGTTAAAGTCGGTATAATCGTAGGATCTTTAAGAAAGGATTCCTTTTCCAAAAAAATTGCTAAAAATGTCGCTACCTTATTTCCTAATGGGTTTGAAACAGAATTTGTCCAAATCGGAAATTTGCCTTTGTATAACCAAGATTTCGATGATACAAATGATGCCCCTTCAGAATACAGCAGTTTTAGGGACGCGGCTAAGCAACTTGATGCGATCTTATTTGTTACGCCCGAATACAATCGATCCGTTCCGGCCGTCCTGAAAAATGCATTGGATGTAGGTTCTCGTCCTTATGGACAAAGTGTTTGGGACGGCAAGCCTGCGGCGATCATTAGTCAATCTCCCGGTAAATTAAGTGCCTTTGGTGCGAACCACCATTTACGCCAATCCCTTGTATTCCTCAATATGCCAGTATTGCAGCAGCCTGAGGCGTATATCGGTAATGTTGGAAATCTCTTAGATGACAGTGGAAAAATTAACGACGACAATACAGTGCAATTTTTACAATCCTTTGTCGATGCTTTTGTTGAGTTGATTAAAAAATATGTAGCCTAAAAACTAAGTGAAGGGATGTACTCACATCTCTTCACTTTCATCTTGTTCCTTCTATTAACAATTCCCTATATAACCCTCGATTGTTTTTTCAATTTGCTGTTTAGAATAGCCTTGACGCAATATCATATTTTCAACTTACTAACATGCCAATAGACCGGTTCGTCCGTTCTCTTCTAATGGTTATAAGCTTATTCTCTCTCACTAAGCGCCATTATGTCGATTCCTTTAAGCGCCTGTGCAGCAAGACGATCCGCTTCCATATTCGCTTTGCGCGCCACCAACTCATATTCCGGCCTGATGCCAAGAGCTTTCAGCTTTCCTACGATTCGATCCGCCCAAGAGTACAAATGCTGTTCAATCACAGGCCACTCTTCGCTTAAATGATTTATGACAACTCTTGAATCCCCTTTGAACATGACAGGAAGATGATGTACATTCAAAAACTCTAACTCCTGCACAGCCAAATGGAGTGCTGCATATTCCGCTTCATTGTTTGACACCAATTCTGAAACCAATGCGTTTCTCCTCAAACGGTATGACTTCCCGTTTTGCTCATAATAGATGACGCATCCTAAGCCCGCAGTCTTTGACGATACATCAAACCCGCCGTCAAAATAAACAGTAATATTATGAGGCTCCGTTTCAATTTCCTTTACATAACTTTGCAATTCTTTTACTGTCCACGAAGTTCCGACTTGATCGATGAATGTCACAGCTTTCAAACGCCCAGTCCTTTTTAAATCCTCCGCAATCATGACTGCTTGCACTGCTTCCATTTCATCTGAACGAAAAGTCGTTTCCAACGCCTTCGATGATTTATAAATCCATTCAAGTTTACCTTTCATGCTGCACCCTCCTCACCCTATCTTCTCTCACATAGTTACAAACATGCACTGTACTGGCTCGTTTATCTCTTTCCACATAAGGATCCCCTTCACACTACTTCTCTATGCTAAACTTTTGATAGTAGTTGAAAGGAGAGAGGACCGATGAAGTCAGTAATTTTTGATATGGACGGCACTTTATTTCAAACAGATACGATTTTAGAGCTTTCACTTCATGATGCATTTGAAAATCTTCGTTCTTTACATCAATGGAACGGGGCAACGCCAATTGAGGAATACCGAGAAATTATGGGCGTTCCATTGCCGAAAGTGTGGGAAGCTTTATTGCCAAATCATTCTCTATCAATAAGGGAACAAACAGATGCCTATTTTTTACAACGCTTAATTGAAAATATATATCATGGACGAGGTGCACTGTATCCGAACGTAAAGGAACTATTCGAATACCTTAAGGGAAATGGATGGTCCATCTTCATCGCCAGTAATGGTTTAACAGCCTATTTAGAAGCAATTGTAGACCATTATCATTTGGAGCAATGGGTAACAGAAACGTTTAGTATTGAGCAGATTGATACGTTAAATAAAGGGGATTTAGTGAAAACGATCATAGAGAAATACGGCATTACAAAAGGAGCTGTCGTAGGAGATCGCCTTTCTGATATTAACGCTGCAAAAGATAATGGCTTAATAGCGATCGGATGCCATTTTGACTTTGCAAAAGAAGTTGAACTAGCGCACGCTGACTATGTTATTAAGGACTTGTTGGAGCTAAAAACATTATTAAAGAAATCCAGAAGTAAGGGGATCCGGTCATGAAATTTTATATCGCTTCGTGTTTTGCAAACATCGAAAACGTCACCATGCTTTCCAATGCGCTAAAGTCAAAAGGGCATATCCATACATACGATTGGACAAAAAATGGTCGGGCATATTCCTTTGAGCTTCTTTCGAAAATTGGAGAAGAAGAAAAAATGGCGGTGAAAGACTCCGATTTTCTTGTACTTTTACTTCCGGCAGGAAAAGGAAGTCATATAGAGTTTGGAATGGCCTTATCGCTTGGAAAAAGAATTTATCTCTACTCGCCTACAAATGAACTATTCGATTTTGATAAAACAAGCACATTTTATCATGTAGAAGGTGTCGATAAGTTCGTTGGAACACTTGATTCCTTCCAGGAATACATAATTGAATGTGAAAAATGACATATTTTACGACAATCAAAAACCTAACATGCATACAGCATTTGCTTGTTTGCATGTTAGGTTTTTTCGTTCCTTTTAAAATTGATTAATAACCCATTTCTTTCAACACTCGCGATAGCGTGCGAAGCCGTTCGCCAATTAGCTCTCCATCGTCACTTAGCGCTTGGTTGAACAATTGGATATCTTCATCGATTCTTTCATTATCTGTACAAACAGATACTGTCATTGCATCTCCTTGTAGCCCGACTCTGTCAATAACTGGGTTTTCGGGATCATACAATTTTTCATGGCGATAAGCATCTTGAAAGTACAGCTTCGTTCTGCAAACCATAATGGCAAGATCTAATACCCGATGTAGGGGCAGTTCTTCCGATTGTCTCGACCATTTTCCTCCCGTATGCCTCCATACTTTCGCCGATACATCGACTTTACCACGATCATTCCATTGTGCCAATCCTAGTGATATGCCTTTCGCATCCGTCTTATACGCATATCTACCATCAACATTTTCATAGTTTTCCGATACGATGACCGGCTTATGCTTTAAACTTGTAGGTATTTTCATTTGTATCGACCTTTCTTTTACTAAATTAGTAATTTAGTAAATTACTACGTAAATTTTATTGCTTAGTAATTGATTTGTCAATACGAAATAAAAATAAGCATTATGAGTAGTATTAATCTGCTATAGAGAACTAAAAAAACCCAAAACTCTCCATCAATAAGCAGAGCTGATGAACTCCATTTTTGTTAACTCTCTGTAAACTTCGTTAAAATTCAGTAAAGAGTATTGACTATGCTATGCGTGTTTGGTACCTTTCATGTTTAAGCTTCCATTATTTCTAAAAATCTATTATGAAAGGAATAGAATGGTGGATACAGAAAATGATGCGAATAAACAAAAAGTAAGTACAATGAAAACGTTACTTGAAATATTCGTTGTTTCAACAAGGCTTGGTCTAACTTCTTTCGGGGGGCCAGTAGCACATTTAGGCTATTTCCATGAAGAGTATGTCCGCAGGAGAAAGTGGATGGATGAACAAGCATATGCAGACTTAGTTGCACTGTGCCAATTTTTACCCGGCCCTGCAAGCAGCCAGGTCGGTATTGGTATAGGGGTAATGCGTGCAGGTGCCATAGGAGGCATTTTAGCATTTATCGGTTTTACGTTTCCTTCCGTCATTGCGTTACTGTTTTTCGCTTCCTTTCTACATATTTTTGATGTAAGCAGTGCTGGTTGGATACACGGTTTAAAGTTAGTAGCCGTAGCAATCGTTGCCCATGCCATAATGGGGATGGCAAAAAACTTAACACCTGATTTACAGCGTAGAACGATAGCAGTATTCGCAATGGTGTTCACTTTATTATTACAAACAACCTATACACAAATTGGTGTCATCTTACTGTCCGGTTTAATCGGCTACTTGATCTATCGGCAAGAAGAAACCGTTCAAGAGGATTTGAAGGCTGCTGTACGCTTCCCTCTTTCACGGAAATTCGCAACGATTTCTTTATGTTTGTTTTTCGGTTTACTTGTTGTTCTGCCTATCATAAAAGAGTTAACCGCATCCAACTATATTACGTTGTTTGATAGTTTCTATCGATCAGGGTCACTCGTATTTGGCGGTGGTCATGTTGTTTTGCCATTGTTAGAACGGGAATTTGTCCCGACTGGATGGTTAAGCGAGGAGCAATTTCTTGCAGGTTATGGTGCAACCCAGGCAGTACCCGGACCTCTCTTTACATTCGCTGCTTACATAGGGGCAGTTGCCTATGGCTGGCAAGGAGGTCTGATTGCAACGATTGCCGTTTTTTTACCTGCTATCTTGCTCGTTTTTGGAACGCTTCCTTTCTACGATGCTTTACGGCGCAATCCAAAAATAAAAAGCATTTTTATGGGGATCAACGCAGCTGTCGTCGGGATATTGATTGCAGCATTTTACAACCCGGTTTGGACAAGCTCTATATTTGCTCCTATTGATTTTGCCATAGCTTCTATTTTATTTTGCATGCTAGCATTTTGGAAATTGCCGCCTTGGATAATTGTAATAGCTGGGGCAATTGGGGGTACTCTACAGTCATTTTTTATGTAAGACCTGTTGTCTCATTTCGTTCTCAATACATCATAAAAACATCCTTCTCAATTTCAATGAAGGATGTTTTTACTTGTTTACTAACTTATTATAGCCATACTTTCATTCGTGCATTTCCGAATAGAAGTTATTCATCTTTGCTCTTCTATTTCGGTTTTACTCCTTGCCTTCCGTAAAGATTTGGAAGGTCACACCAAACTTATCCTTAACAATGCCGTAAGCTGGGCTGAAAAAAGTATCTTGCAATGGCATTTTTACATCGCCATCTTGTTGCAACGCTTCAAAAATAGCAGTTGATTGTGTAGCATCGTCTGTAGTAATGCAAATTGTAACTTGATCTCCTGCTTGCACGGTACTTCCCGGGAAGTTATCTGAAAACATCATACCCGTTTCTCCGACTTGAATCATTGCATGTGAAACAAGCCCTTTTGCTTCTTCTGGCAACGGAAATTCAGGGTTTTCTGGCATCTCACCAAAAGTTTGCTTAAAGAGCAGCTTTGCATTCAATGCTTTTTCATAAAACTCAATTGCCTCACTTGCATTTCCATTCATCATTAAATACGGCGTCAATCGTAATGACATTTCCAACAGCTCCTTCGTGATTCGTTTTTGATTGCATTTTCATGTCAACACTTTCACTGTGATGAAATCCGCTATTTGAAGTTGCATTTTCATTTTACTCTGTCGAACATACATTCGTCAATAAAAAGATAATAAAAGGTTTTTACTGTAACAAAGCATGGTTAGTATACTTTTAAAAGGTTAAAGAAATGAAGTATGAAACTGTGACAAATATGTGGAACCCGTTTTAACCATTACAGCTTCGGCAATAATACTTGCAAATAAACACGGCATCTTCAATAAAATTCTAAACGAACTGTTTCAAATTAGAATTGAAATTGTATAAAGCTCCTTGAAGGGAACATCCTTTTCTCAGCTATGCCCCAACCGCTTACAAGACATTCCTGTAAGTTTAAACTGAAAAAAAGCTTATTCTTCTACTTTCAATAACACTTTCCCTTTATAACTGCGGCTTTCGATCAATTGATGTGCCGCTGCTGCTTCGCTCAACTCAAAAACTTTGGCGATCGGCAGAGATACTTGATTGGCATCAAAAAGTTGAATGACTTTTTCTGCAATAGGCTTGATTCTTGCAGGATCATGCTTTCTCGTTGTTCCTAAACTAAATCCTTTTATATTTCTGCAGCTACTATGTACATCACTTGTTTTTATGGTTCCAACCTTCCCGCTACTATTGCCGAATTGGACGAGTGTTCCAAACAAAGCAAGACATTGTAGACTTTTTCCTGTCACCTCCCCAGCAACAGAGTCAAAAATAATATTCGCACCTTTATCGTTTGTATGGATGAAAACTTGTTCCACAAATGTTTCATACGTGCAAACAATATCAGCTCCCAAGCCTTTCACATAATCCGCTTTCTCCAAATTGCCTACTGTTCCAATTACCCTTTGAACACCAAATAGCTTTGATAATTGTATAAGCATCGAACCAACTCCGCCAGCAGCACTATGGATGACTATCGTATCTGTTTTTCTGATTTGTCCGATTTCATGCAAAAGCAAATAAGAAAGTATAGAAACGGTCGGTATAGCAGCTGCCCGTTCAAATGAAAGGCTGTCGGGTATTTTGAAAATTAATTGTTCATTTGCGACAACATATTGGGCATAGGAACCCTCTTTTGGAAAGGCAATGACACGATCTCCCACCGAAAATCGTGAATCTGTTCCCGCTTCAACAATTGTTCCTGCCATATCTAAACCTAAGATAAGCGGAAAATTCCCTTTTCCTTTATTTCCGTTCCGCGCTTTAATATCGGCATAATTAACACTCGCATACGCAACTTGAATTAAGCATTCCCCCTCCCCTATAGTCGGCATTTCAACATCCGAATACAAAAGAACATTTGCATTGCCATATTCATGTTGGACAATCGCCTTCATCCCGCATCTTCCTTTCCCGCATTTACTTTCACTTTACCACTCATCCATTTATAAAGAAAATTGCTTTCAATTATAAAACTCAATAAGTTCTTCCAAACTCTTAGATGCAACCGTTTTAACCTACTTCTCGTAAGTAAGAGGGATAGATGCTTTTTTCATTCCCTTTTACACCTAAATATGGATGACTGTCACCTACGTAATTTGACTATACTGTCGTTCGAGGAGTGAGGTTATGTATAAATTGCTATCCCATAATGATTTGGATGGGGTTGGATGTGGCATTTTAGCGAAGATTGCATTCGGAAAGAATGTCAAAGTGCGCTATAACTCCATCTCTACACTTGATCGAGAAGTAGAATGGTTTTTAGAGAATGAAGATAAAGAAACATTTTTGTTTATTACAGATTTATCGGTGAATGAGGATAATGAGAAAAGGATTGATCAGTTTTATCAAAATGGCGGAAAGGTGCAATTGCTTGATCATCATAAGACAGCGTTGCACTTCAATCAATATGACTGGGGACATGTTGTAGTAGAGGACGATGAAGGACATTTAACTTCAGCAACTTCCCTTTTTTATGACTATCTTATTAGTAGACAACTCATGGAACCGTCAAAACCTGTTGCTGAATTTGTTGAACTCGTCAGGCAGTATGACACTTGGGAATGGGAGAAAAATGATAATCATCATGCACAACGGCTAAATGCGCTCTTTTTTCTGCTGACAATTGAAGAGTTTGAAGAAAAAATGATCCATCGGCTTACGTCTGTTGAACATTTTGATTTCGACGAGTTTGAAAAGAAAATCTTAGATATGGAAGAGGATAAAATCGAACGGTATATTCGGCGGAAAAGACGTGAACTCGTCCAGACGCAGGCAGGCGGCTATTTTGCTGGAATCGTGTATGCGGAATCCTACCATTCAGAGCTTGGCAATGAACTTGGAAAAGAATATCCGCATCTTGATTATATTGCAATCCTCAATATTGGTGGAAAGCGGATCGGCTTCCGGACCGTCCATGATCATATTGATGTATCTGAAGTTGCTGGACAATTTGGTGGGGGAGGACATGCCAAAGCATCTGGTTGTTCATTAAACGAGGAAGCCTTTAAGCTGTTTGTAACGGACACATTCCACTTAGAGCCTTTAAGGGAAGATGCACGGCGAAACCGTTATAATTTGAAGCGATCTGCATTCGGAACGCTGTATGAAAATCGAATGGAGCAACATTTTTTCCTATATCCAGCAAACGATCAGGTTTGGGAAGTTACTGAAAATAACATGAAAATCGAAAAAACTTTTAAAAGCTTTGAAGAAGGTGAAAGTTATCTTAAAAGAACCTATGAAGCATGGCTCGTTCGGGACGATGTTTTCGTCAATTATTTAATGGAGCAAATAAAGGCTTTAAAGGAAACAAACGGATAGGACAAATTCGAAAAGTGCCAGCCAATTGGTATGTGGCACTTTTTTCTGTTAAAATAAGGATTTTTTATGCTTCATTTAAAAGTTGTTATGCGTCTTTTGGGCAATGTTTGCGATTTTTTAATGGATTATGCGTCGTTGACGGTCGTTATGCGTTGGATGGATGTGATTATGAGTTGTTGTATGATTATATGCGTGTTTAAAGTAAGTTTTCATGACCCGGTTAAAAGAGAGATCCTGAATGTTTTATTACGTCTTATTGATCCGAAACCATCCTTTATACGTAAACCAAACGATCATTGCAATCCCAATCATGAGCATTGCGACAAGAACGATCGGATAGCCGTACCGTAAATGAAGTTCAGGCATACGATCGAAATTCATCCCGTATACACCTGCGATAAACGTCAATGGAATAAAGATCGAGGAAATGATCGTCAACGTCATCATAACACTATTCATTTGGTTGGAGTTGATGGACAGTTGGCTATCCCGGATATCGGAAGTCAACTGTCGGTTCGATTCAATCATTTCGCTTAATCGGATAAGATGATCGTAAATATCCGAAAAATACATCTGTTCATGAGGAGTAAAACTTAACCTGTTCGACTCTAACATCCGGTATAAAAGTTCCCTCATCGGAAAAATCGTTCTACGTAGTCGCAATAAATCACCACGGACTTCAAAAACGTAATCCATAGATAATTGAACAGTAGTCGGTGATAACTTTTCTTCAATTTCATCCAAATGGTCTTCAATATTATAGAGAATGGGAAAGTATTGATCGACAATTTGATCTAAGATTTCATACGTGACATGAACATGCCCCCGCTCCCATTTATTTGAAGTTTGCATAATCATTTCTCTTGCCTTATCGATTTCCTGTAAATGCGTGTAATGAAAGGAAACGACAAAATGATCGCCTAAAAAAAGATTCAACTCTTCTGCATTCAAATCTTCATGGCAAATAGAATGCAATGAAAAGAAGGTATAGCCTTCGTAATGATCCAATTTGGGACGCTGTATACGCTCAAAACAATCTTCCAATGAAAGCGGATGGAAGTTAAATAAAGAATAAAGCAATTCCGCCTCTTCCGCATTAGGTTGATCGAAATCAACCCAATACCATTGCCAAGCTTGCTCAAAAAATCCGTCTATCGGAAGGTCACAAATGAATTTATCTTCTGTCGTTAGCCCCATCGTTCGAATCATATTTCCACTCTCCCGCCTAATCTTTCTGTTCGCCACTCCTATGAAGTATCATATCCATTTTCCATTCACATACTACATTTTGCCGTAAGAAGGCGAATATCGAAATGTGAAGTAGGAGGTTTGCTATGGAAAGCCAACGTGCTCGTCAAATCGTATCGTCGCCCGATGAGATTAAGGTAACCTACAATGGAGTTTCTGTTTGGATTGATAAAATTCACGATGATGACCGAACTGCAACTGTCCATCTTCGACAGGCTATGGAGGAAAGATCCGAAGTTGCAATTGCGGAATTGAAGGAGCACTAAAGATGTTTGAAGCTGTCCAGAAATTTTCGGGACAGCTTCAGTTGTTTTTCACTATAAATTTTTCTTTGAGACGATATATGAAAGTTAAAAACTCATCACACATTTCCCCTTCAGAAGTTTGTCCGTTCCTTGCCTAACGGAATGACAAGTGGAGTGTGGGAAATCGGGTCCTCGATGACGATGCATTTCAAACCAAACACTTCCTCCACCAATTGCGCTGTAACCACTTCCTTCGGATTGCCTTGCGCGATAATACGCCCTTCTTTCATAGCTATGATATGAGTTGCATACCTCGCTGCATGGTTTAGATCATGCAATACAGCAACAATTGTATTTCCTTGCTCATTCAAGTCTGTAAATAATTCAAGCAACTCAATTTGATGGGCGATATCAAGATATGTCGTCGGTTCATCAAGCAATAGTAGCGGCGTTTGCTGAGCTAACACCATCGCAACCCAAACTCGCTGTCTCTGGCCGCCTGAAAGCTCATCTACGAAACGATGTGATAGCTCACTCGTATTTGTCAGCTCCATTGCATCTAAAACTGCTTTTTCATCGTCATCATTCCATTGTCTCATTAAACTCTGGTGGGGGAAACGCCCATGAGCGATTAAGTTCGCTACTGTAATGCCTTCAGGAGCTGTTGAAGTTTGTGGAAGCAAGCCAAGTTTACGCGCGACTTCCTTAGATTTATATATGGCAATTTTCTTACCATCTAAAAGCACTTCACCTTTTGAAGGCTTAATCAATTTAGACAAAGTACGAAGCAATGTCGATTTTCCACATGCATTCGGACCGACAATCGCTGTAAAAGAGCCGTGAGGAATTTTGACAGATAAGTTTTCAGATATTATCCGATCATCGTATTTTATCGTAATATTTTCTGTCCATAGACGAGTATCTATCGTTGGATTATTCTCGCCTATATTTGCTGAATTGGGCAGTGTCATACATTTTCAACTTCTTTCAAACAGGATTTCGTTTATCGCGTTGTTCGTGCTTGATGGAATAATAACCAAATTAAATATACTCCACCTACTGATAACGTCACGACCCCAACCGGAAAAATGTTGCCTGTCACAATGCGCTGTGCCATAACGTCTGCTCCTAATAAAAGAAAAGCCCCCATTGCCGCAGTCGGGAATAAACTTTCTGTAGATTTCGTAAGCCGGATTGCGATTTGCGGAGCAACGAGTGCAACGAAACTAATCGGACCCATGACCGCTGTTGGTGCGGCTGTCAATGCGACCGCTATAACGATGAGCAAAACTTGATCTTTCTCCATTCGGACACCGTGAGATTTAGCAGCATCTTCTCCTAATTGCATTTCACGCATCGTCCGATTCATAATCCATGCAGCCATGAGCAATAAAATGACCACTATCATCGGTAAAATTGCTTGCTCAAAGCTTATGCCATTTAACGATCCTACTCCCCATGCCGCTGCAGTAAGTGCGACTTCTGCATCGCTTTTTAACAGCAACATTGAATTCAAGCTCCCTAACATTGCTGAAATCGCAATGCCGACAATTATGAGTCGAAATCCTTGAGTACCTTTTCTAAAGGCAAACAAATAAATAATGATAGCCGTTGTAAAACCACCAGTTAACGCCCCTGCTGCAACCCCTATGTACGTTGTTGATCCTGCGACGAGCATGGCGACTAACGCTCCGGTGTAAGAGCCCGATGTGAAACCGATAATATCAGGGGACCCTAATGGATTTCGTGTAATCGATTGAAAGATTGCTCCGCTTATAGCTAACCCCGCACCAAAAATAATAGCAGACAATATACGCGGCAGGCGCCATTCTACTACAACAGTATGCGTCATCCCAGTCGCCTGACCAAATAATGCCGAAAAAACTTCTTGGACGCTTAGCTGCATAGTTCCTGCCATTAAAGCAAATAGCGCAACAGCTATTGTTAAGAAAACTATAATTGCTGTAACGATTAAACTTTTGACATCAATGCGCAGATTTAGCGGTCTAAGCCGCACATAGCGTCTGCCAAAATTAATAGAGCGAATCATTTATATGCCTTCCTCCTTTCAAACCGATACCGCAAGACATGTCATCATTATAATCCGCTTACTTTTTTTCGCCGAACGAGCACTAATAATATCGGCGCACCGATGAATCCCGTTATGATTCCGACAGGAACCTCTGCAGGTGCCAAGATGACCCTCCCAATGATATCGGACAGAATGAGCAATATTGGCGCTGCTATAAGAGAATACAAAAAGATCCAAGGCTGATCGGGTCCGATGAACCATCGCACGATATGCGGCACCATCAGTCCAATAAAACCGATAGGCCCAGCCAAAGCAGTTGCCCCGCCAGCTAAAAAAGTAATAGCGAGTAAACTAATCGTTCGGATTACTCCTACATTTACTCCTAAAGATGAAGCACGGTCATCACCATAAGCGATCGCATTTAACGCTGGCGCCGCTACAAAGGATAGCAGCACTCCAATGATCAGAATCGGCAATACAGACCAAAGATCATCCAAACTTCTCTTTGCTAAAGTTCCCAAGTTCCAATTGAGCATTCGTGTAAAAGCTCCGCTATTCATGATCGTCAAGGCAGTAGTAAATCCACTTAAAGCAGCTCCAATCGCTACTCCCGCAAGTGTGATTTGCACAGGCGTCGGTGGTTTTTTACCGGCTCCTCCGCTAATGACATAGACTGCAATTGTTGCAATCAATGCACCAACAAGAGCAAACCATAAATAACTGGACATCGTTGTGACTGAAAATACTCCAACCGCCAATGCAACAGCAAAAGCAGCCCCAGCATTCACACCAAGAATGCCGGGGTCAGCCAAAGGATTCCGCGTTAACGCTTGAATTAACGCACCCGCCAGTCCAAATGCCGGACCGACAGCAAGAGCAATCACAGTTCGCGGAATACGGGAATTTTGAACGATTGCATGATCATAGCGATCTGTCGGGGCTAACAGTGCTTCCCAAACAGCTTCAATTGGTAACGGTTTTGCACCGATCATTAGGCTAAAAAACGCCGTTGCAGCCAACAATATGAGTAATATGATGAAACCTATAATACGTCGCAGCCTTGTAGCGGCAATTGTGTTTTTAGAATTTTTTTCATTTGGCCGCTTTCCCACAATCAATTTGTTCACTCCCCGCCTTTTAACACTTCCTTAAGCTTCGGTGTCAGATTATCAATCGTCCAAAGTAAAGCTGGCACGGTTCCCATTGAAAATGCATTTGCAGTATCAGCATCAAGAATAATTGATCTCCCGTCAGCAACGGAAGGAACCTTTTGGAACAATTTATTGTTTGCAATCTCTTTCGGATCAACCCAAATCGGCATAATAACAGTCAAATCCGCATCTAACAACTGTAGCTGCTCATCGGCAACTTTAATGTAAAAATTGCCTTGATCAAGCGTTTCGATTTCATCCTTCGTTTTAAAGCCTAAGTTGGTAGCAAAATCAACACGTGCATCGCCTTTTAAATATGCACCGAACCCATTGGCGTCATATGCACCGACAACGATTGTCTTGTCAGCAAATTCGGGATTTTCTGCTGACGCTTTTTCAAATGCTGTCTCTACTTCTTTCAGTAGTTCTTCCCCTTTTTCCACTTTTCCAAGTGCTTTTGCAATCATTCGAACTTGATCTTCCATAGAAGTTAAATAGCTATCTCCACCTTCGGGAACGCCAACTGTGGTCGCAATTTCCGAAAGACGTTTATACCGTTCTTCATCACCCGATGATTTCACATCAAGAATTAAGTCCGGTTTCAATGCAGCAATTTGCTCATAATCCAATTCCATTGTGCCAATCATCGTTGGGGAGTTCTTATAAGCATCTTTTAACCAAGGTCCGACGCCGTCTCCTCCAAGTGCAAGCCAGTCACTTGCTCCAACAGGCTCCACCCCAAGACTCAGCGCAGTCTCTGCATCTCCCCAACCAAGAGCTACAACCCGCTTTGGCTGCTCAGTAATCATTACTTCTCCAAATTTTGTATCAATTACGGTCTCATGTTCCTCATTATTCGCTTTATTCGTATCATCCGTCTGTTCTTCTTGTTTTGACGAGCATCCGACTAGCATGAATATTAGGACTGCTGTCATTAACACTGCTATTCGTTTTAATATTCCAAGACGCTTATTCATTTATGACTACTCCTTTTATTATGATCTGTTCTGCGCATGTGAAAATATGTCTTTTTTTACATCCTAACTAAAATTTTGAAGCCTCACTGTCTTCCTTTCATGGTATAAAGATCCCCTTTTTTATTTAGTACAATTCAAGCAAAGCAGTAATAAGTTAATTGAGGATGATTCTCATTATCATTTTTTACTATAATTGATGCTTCAATTGCTGTCAATCGGAATTGTAAGCAAAGAGGATTGCATAGAAACCTATTTTCCCCATTACGTAGAAGCTGCAAATTTTCAATTCTCCACACAATAGAAAAAGCTGTACAGAGAACTATTGAAACCAAATTCTCTAAACAGCTTCGTTTTTTTATTTCGCTATTATAATATCCACTCCAAGTGACTTGATGGGATCCATTTTGTCCTGTGGCGTTTCTTCATCCGTAATAATTATATTTAACTTTTCAACAGGATACATTCTACTAAACATATCAGTTCCAAACTTTGAATGCTCCACTAGGGCCACAATCTTATTAGAGTTGTCATAAATCGTCCTATGGAAAAGCGCTACTTCTGGAGTTGCTGTACTTAATCCTTTTTCTGATAGGCCGCCAGCAGTCGCAAAACATACATCAAATGTAAAATGGCGTGCAAACTCCTTGGCAATTGCATCCGTAATATTGCCTGAATTTTTCACGTAACCACCGATGAGGTAGGTTTGAATATTTTCTACTCCTCGCAAATGGTACGCTATTTCTACGGAATTGGTCACAACTGTATATTGTATATCACGCGGTAAATACTTCATCATAACATAATGAGTCGATGCACCGCCGATAAACACCGTTTCCCCTTCTTGAATATACGTAATTGCTTCTTTTGCAATCGCATTCTGATACTGATTGCCATCACCATAGCGAATAGAAGGCGGTTGAGGCATCGCCCTTACATGGCTAATTGGAATTGCTCCCCCATGCGTCCTCTTCAGTAGCCCCTGCTCTTCCATAATCGACAAATCACGGCGAATCGAATCAATCGACAATGCAAACTCTTCTGCAAGATTCTTCGCTAATACACGACCTTCTCGCTCAAGCAATTCCAATATTTTTCCCCTTCGCTCTTCTGTAAACATTTTACCCTTCCTCCCTATATTTTTTATGTTTGCTGTTTTTCCTGTTTATTTACGTTTCATCTCCTTTTCCATTCGGTTATATTCCTATGATTGCATTTTTATTCTGTTTTGTCAACTGCAATATTCTTTTTTATTCATGTTTTTGCCGTTTTATCCAAAAATAAAAGCCTCTACTATTTACGGTAGAGGCTCCGAGCATAGAGCGAATCGATTATTTTGATCGTTTAAACACTTTGAAAGCGTATAGTTTCACGCTTCTTCTCTGCAAGTCGAATGCTTTCTTTCAAATAATCGGGTGCATTCGGGTGATTAAATACTTGCTGAGCTGTCATCCAACTTACCGCTTCCACTTCATCGGTACTTTTAACCTTTGCGATTCCTGATTCATATTCACATAGAAATACAACATCAACGACATGCTCTCCTGTATCTGCCACGAATGATGTACTATGAATATATTGTAAACGCTCCTTCACTTTTACATCCACTTCTTCAAAAATTTCACGTATGACCGTTCTTTCCAATATATTTGATGAATTGCCTTCAAGCTCAACTTTTCCTCCGACAAGAGAAAGCAAACCACCCGCATGTTCCTCTTGTTTGCTACGTTCAATAATTAGCCATTGATCATCTCTGCATATAGCACCCTCTACATTGACTATAAACATCCTCCACAGCCCCCTAAAAAATAATTATTCTAATCAAAATCGTAAATAGACCAGTTTGTTGACAAACGCTCGCATACTGCGTTGAGGCCAGCAGGACACTGGTCATACAGCCGTAGCCACAGGACGTGACGTTCTTAGGTTGCCTTACTTGGCAAGCGTTTTCAAGCTAAGATAGGCAAACAGCGATCCGATCTCCTACCTAAAACTTTAAAAAGACAGTAATACAAACGGCTACTTGTACAAACTATAGAAGATTATTAAGAATATTATATAATATAAACTTTTTGATTCCACTCAGGGAGGTGTGCGCAATGATCAGGGGGAGAAAAGGTTTTTGCCTATTTCCAGGCTACAACTGGTGCGGTCCTAAGTGCAGCGGCCCAGGTGCACCTATAAATGACGTAGATGCCGCTTGCAGAGCGCATGACATTTGTTATGCTACTGGCAGGAATCGGTGCGAATGCGATCGGGAATTTCTACGAGCTCTCCATTCCAAAATCGATCCATTTACAGAAAAGGGAAGAAATGCTCGATTGATGTACAGATATATGAAAATGCAAAGCTTCTTTCGATGCAAGTTTTAAATGTACCGAGAGAAACATATAAGAAAAAACCAAGACATTCAACGGGTTTAAATCGTCGATGTCTTGGTTTTATATCTGTGTATAAAACCTTATTTGATAACTTTTACATAGCGGCTATACACATATGCTTTTTTGCCCTTGTACTCGATTTGGTACCAGCCTTTTTTATTTCCAAGAATCTTCACTTCTGTATTTTTCGAAACAGCGCCTACAATTTTCCCATTGTTGGAAGGCTGAGAACGGACATACAAACTATGGGAGGAAACAACACCAATCGTCGCTTTTGACTCAACCGGTGCAGGTTTTCCTGGCTTCGATTCTGGTTTTCCTGGTTTTCCTGGTTTTTCAGGTTTTCCTGGGTTTGGCGCAGGCTTGCTTGGCGACGCATTATCTTTCGCATCCTCATCCTTAGAATTGTTGGGCTCGGAAAGCATTTTCGATAGCTTCACATATAATTCGCCAGTCGTCTTCACATTGGAAAATTGCTTTTCATTTACTCCCGCTTTGGTAGAAAGTTCCTTGATTTCTTCTTTTGTAACAGCTTCATTTGCATTGATTGAAGCGATATTCGTATATTTTCCATCCTCTGTAGTAGGGACTTGCAAAATCCCTCTATTGACTAAGTCTTTTACTGCTTGATGGGCTGGAGAGGATGTATCGACACCGACAATTTTCCAGTTTTGCTGAGGGATAGGTGTATACTCGCCTTTCATTTCTTCCTTCAAATAGCGGATTGCCAAGTTGCGGATCGTACCTCCCGTCTCACCATAAGCGCTTTCGTCTTTAGAAGACCAAATCATGTTAAACTTACGTCCTTCTAATGCTTGTCCTGGAGAGACAAGAAAATCCATTCTGTATGAGTTCATCCCTAATTTTAGTTTCTCATCCATTTGGATAGGTGTTCCATCTAATCTTCTTAAGTTTTTAATGCGATTGCCGGGTTGCTCTGTAAGATCAATGTCATACTTCACATTGCCAAAAAAGTCATTCGTGCTATATTTAGAGGAACGGCGTTTCAAATCAAAGCTAATTGTAACATCACCAGGTTTAGAGCTATTGAAATAACCAACTGCCCATTCCATATAGTCTTTCAAATCTTTCCCAGTCACTTCATAGACAGATACTTCTCCACCCGCAAATTGATAATTGTATGCGATATCTTTTTTCTTAATGGGACCAATATCCAATTTTGCTTTGTCATTGTCTATCTGATGTGCAACGACATCTGCATCACTATAATGAAGCATGACTTCGTGGAAAAAGTCCGACAGTGGCGTTTCCTGAATTTGCACGGCAGGGATCCCTTTTATTTCATCTTTCGGGACAAGATCCATACCTTTCAATTGGCCAACTACGACATTTGCATCCGCCCGAGCGAACTCGTGAAATTTATGTAATTTCTCTTCTAATTCTTTGTCTGACTCTACGACAGTGCCTTCAGCAGACGTTACTGGTATTGCTTTCGCATCCTTATCTTTCAAAACAAACTCTCCTTCTTTTTGCTCGAAGGTTAAGTCAATTTGAGAGATGTGTGTTCCGTATTTATTCGGCTCGGTGATCAAAACACCATTTACAACTTCCTTTTCAATCAAGACATGATTATGTCCGCCGAAAATTGCTGCAAGTTCGGGTACAGCATTTGCAATATCACGCACACCAGTACCCGGAATGCCGTTTTCATTTTCCAGTCCCATATGCATAACCCCGACCATGACATCCACTTTGCCTTCCAATTCCTTAACAACTTTTTTGGTTTCGTCAACTGGGTTCTTAACAACTAAACCATCCAAATGATCAGTGCCTTTTTCAAACTCGACAATCAATGGCGTGACCATTCCAATTACAGCAATTTTAACGCCTTCTTTTTCGAAAATCGTATAGGCAGGCAAAAAGCGTTCACCATTCTCCCAGTAGACGTTTCCAGCCAACTTAACGCCATCATATTGACTAGATACCTTTTCCAACACATCCAAACCAAAATTGAATTCATGATTGCCATATGACCACGCATCGAATTCCATTTCGTTTAATGCTTTCATCAAAGGAGACTCAGGTTGGTCATTGAACAATTCAGCAGAATTATCTTGAATGAGATCCCCGTTGTCTAAAAGAATCGTATTTGGATTCTGTTTGCGGACTTCTTTAATAATTGTCGTTAATTGCGTCAAACTCCCACTTGGATTCGGTCCATCTATTGCATAATCCCACGGCATAAATCGGCCATGGATATCCGAAGTGGATAGAAGTGTAACCTTTACCTCTTTTTCTTCTGCTTTTACAATAGTGCCAGCACTAAATACCGCAGTGCTTAAAACTAAAGTAAGCGACAGAATAAGCTTGAAAAAACTCTTCATCTTGTAATCTCCTCTGCAATTTTATTGTGTTAAAACTATTAAATTATAACATGCTTGTTTTATTTGAAACATAGCAACAGCTTGTTGACAAACGCTCGCATACTGCGTTGCTCGTCTCGCTCGTCCCCTCATGAACCTTAAGTTCTATTCGGGTCTTCGCTCGACTTCGCGCCTTGTCTGGCAAGCGTTTTCAAGCCAAGCTGGGCAAACACTTATCCCATAACTAAAAACCTTTAAAAGACTGTAGACAAAGTAAAAAGATACTTTGTCTACAGTCTGATGCTTGTTTTATTTGAAACATAGCAAGATATATTGAATTCAGAATGTGAATCCGATGAAATAAAATATTAAAAACAAGGGCGTACCAATATTTTGTATCAAACAAACTATTTCTACTAGATTTTAGACACAGATTCAATCCAAGGTTGAATCTATGTCTAAAAATCATTATTTAGCTTTTACTAAGAACTCTATCATCAGCATGTCATAGTCATTCAGATCGTTCGCTACGGCTAAATTTACGATGAACCCTTAACGCTCCGCCTTTGGTCGGAAACCTCTGTATTTAAATATTTATTGAAAAACTCAACTGTCTTCGTATGCATCGCAATATGGTTTTCAATTTTTTCCGTCTGATGACCTTCGTCTTCGAAAATGACCAACTCGACTTCTCGATTCATGTTTTTCAAATCCGAGGCAAGCTGCTCCGCTTCACTTACCGGAACGCGGGAATCATTTCTCCCATGAAAGATAAGCAGCGGTGCTATCATATTATGCGTCAAATTCATTGGCGCCGTTTCATCGAAATAAGCACTATATGTTTCAAGTGATCCATATTCAAACTCCCGTAAATATCTTCTCCATTCCCCTGTATTTGTTAAGAACGTCCTCAAATTGGACATGCCGACAATATCAACGCCCGCTGCCCATAATTCAGGGTAGTGAGCCAAAGCGGATAACACCATGAATCCACCATAGCTCCTTCCCATTATTCCAATCTTGTCAGGAAGTACTTGATGGGAATGAACCAACTCTTCTGCCAAACTCGCCAAGTCCGCAACCGCGTCCAACCGCTTGTCTGCATCGTCCAATTTCAAATAAGCCCTGCCGTATCCGTTGCTCCCCCGAATATTCGGTACCGCCACTGCAAAGCCTTTATAGACAAGATATTGTAAAACCGGATTATACTCCGCCTTCGATTGTCCTTCAGGTCCACCATGTACGTAAATGACAGCTGGCTTCTTCTCATCACTGTCCCTGTTATAAAAGAAATAAGGAATTTCCAAGCCATCAAATGACGGATAGGAATACAGCTTTGGCTCCTTCCAATAGCCACCGACCGTTTCTGATTGACCGATGAACGTCAGACGTTTCACTTTCTTTGCTGACAAAGAATAGCTCCAAATATCACCCGGATTTATTGGAGATTTCAATGTAAATAAGAAAGAGTCATTCGACAGCCATGACATGGATCCTACGACCCCTTGAGGCAATTCATCAACGATTTCATATGTGTTCGATTTCGGATAATAAATCCCTAATTTATAAATACCGCCTTCATTTAAAGTAAAAGAAAGCGACTCCCCATCCGGTGAAAGTGAAATCTCCTCAATATCCCATTTCTCCCAATGCAGCAGCTTTTCAAGTTTTTCCGGTGCATCCAATGAAAACGTGCATAAATGAAGTGTATCCTCATCCGCATCCGTAAGGACATACCCTTTTCCATTGATGACAATCGGCGAAGCCATTCGTACAGCAGTCCCTTCCCTTCCAAGGCGAATGCTCTCTTTCGTCCCTACATTGACGATATAAATGGCTCGATCAATATTCGTTTCCATAACACTCACAAATAGAGATTCATGATCAATCCAACTTAGAGGTACGCAATTTACATCAGTAGTGAAAACTTGTTCTACTTCCCTATTTTCCACATCGATAATAAATACATCGAAATATCCCGGATGACGCCGGTTGCTTGAATAGGAGAGATAGTTACCATCACTCGACCAGCCGCCGACATAATGGAAATGCTCTTTCGATTCTACAAGAACTTTTAGATCGTCTCCCGTTGGTCCAACGATATATAGCTGTTGCTTTTCATTCCCTTTATTATCCACCCCAACTACCGTCCGATCTCCTGCTGGCGAATGGTGCACACTCAATACACGATCATGCGTGCTTATGAATTGCACCGGCTTCCCTTCTGAGTTCAACTTCCAAACTTGAGGAATCCCTGTTAGTTTTGATAGAAATGTAAAGGTCCCTGTCCCCGGAATCACCTTCGCCTCATACGCCGAATTCACCTTCAAAAAATCGAATAATACCTTTTCTTCTTCATTCATTAGCCATTCCCCCGTTCTATTAATAAAAATCCCAACAACAAATGCCCGAAAAGAAGCCCTTGCCGCGAATCCCCTCCTCATAAACAACTACCAAAACGCATAAATGGATTCAGATGCACATAATTACGTGAGTAAACGCATAAACAGCAATAGTAGCTCATAAACAACTATAAAAACGCATATATACCGCTATTTCACGCATAAAACAATCAGCTTCACCTAATTCAGTGTAATTTGCCGTATACATCAATTCACCCTCACACTGCCTATCATTTATTTCGACAACCGTATTAAAATTCCTGCCTTTCAGCTACTGTTTGTAGAATAAATAGAGGATTTCCCGCCAATATCACGAACTGTATATTTAGAAAAGGAGGAGGTTATATGATGCAACCACCTATAGCAAAACGGATTCCTTACACCCACGAATTACATGGCGATGTGCGCGAAGACGATTATTATTGGCTGAAAGACCGTGATAATCCCGAGGTCATCGACTATTTAGAGGATGAAAATCGATATTATGATGAAGTGATGCGTCCTTTAGAGAAACTGACAGAACAAATTTATGAAAGCATGGTCAACCGTGTGCCCGACATGGAGGAACAAGTACCTGTCCAGCATGGACCATTTTTCTACTACTCCCGCCTGGAAAAAAACAAGCAATATCCAATTTATGCACGTAAAAAAGCAACAAGTCGAGCATTTCTTTCAGAGGCAAAAGAAGAAATTGTCCTTGATTTGAATGAACTATCTGGCGAAGATGATTATTTAAGTGTGACGGTACAACGGAGAAGCAATGATCATAAGCGCATAGCTTATTTAGAAAATCGGGATGGTACAGACCGGTACACCATCCACATTAAGGACATCGAAACGGGTGCCCTCTTGCCTGACCAAATCCCGAATGTCTATATTTACAGCAGTGTCGAGTGGAGCCGAAGCGGTGAGTATATTTTTTACATTACCGTTGACGAAAACCAACGGCCATACCAGTTATGGCGTCATCGTTTAGGAACTGAATCGGCTGAAGACGAGCTCATTTATGAAGAAAAAGACACAACGTATACACTTTTCATTGCCAAATCGCAAAGCGGGAAATTCATTTTTGTTTATTCCCATTCGAAAACGACGAGTGAAATTCGGTTGTTAGATGCGGACTCGCCGCTATCACCTTTGCAGCTAATAGACGAACGGCGAAATGGAGTTTTGTACGATGTCGAGCATTGGGGAGACGAGCTGCTCATTTTGACAAATGAAGGAGCACTGAACTTTGAGTTGCTTAGCTGCCCTCTTGATCATTTCCAATCTCGTGAAAAAGTTATAGAGCATCGTGAAGATCGCTATCTTCAAGGCATGTACCCATTCCGCGATGGATTGCTACTATTCGGGCGTGAAAACGGTTTAACGCAAATTTATATTTTGCGTAATCGCAGAAGTGAATTAGAAAAGCTCCAATGGAATGAACCTTTGTACACCGTTTCGGTTCTCTCCAACCAAAGCTACGAGTCCACAGAAGTGTTAATTCAATTCGAATCACTGCTCACTCCAAAAACGACTTTCGGACTTAATTTGCTCACTTGGAATAAACAATGTCTACAAGTCGCACCCGTCAGCGGAGAATATGACTCTTCCCACTATTATCAAGAACAGCTGTGGGCAACTGCCGAAGACGGAGTGAAAGTGCCAATGATCGCCGTCTACCGGAAAGATGCACTCGATCACGGGCCAGCACCATTGATCCTTTATGGATACGGTTCGTATGGAGCGAACAGCGATCCTCGTTTCAGCCCATATAATATTCCATTGTTAGATAAGGGTGTTATTCTTGTTACAGCGCAAGTGCGTGGCGGTTCCGAAATGGGACGTGGCTGGTACGAAGATGGCAAAATGCAGTATAAGCGAAATACGTTTACCGATTTCATTGCTGCTGCGAATCATTTAATTGAGGTAGGCTACACAACACCAAGCCAAATGGCGGCTCGCGGAGGAAGTGCGGGAGGCTTGTTAGTTGGAGCTGTCGCCAACTTGGCTGGTGAGTTATTCAAAGTGATCGTTCCAGCCGTGCCGTTCGTTGATGTCGTCACAACAATGTTAGACGAAACAATTCCACTTACAACTCTCGAATGGGACGAATGGGGAGATCCAAGAAAGAGTGAAGACTATTTCTATATGAAGTCCTACAGCCCATACGACAATGTAGAAGCGAAAGACTATCCACATTTGTTTATTACAACTGGCTTGAACGATCCCCGGGTCGGCTATTGGGAACCGGCAAAGTGGATTGCCCGTCTAAGAGCAATGAAAACGGATGATAACATCATCGTTCTTAAAACAAATATGGATGCTGGTCATTTCGGCAAGTCTGGCCGTTTCAACCATCTGAAAGAATCTGCAGAATGCTATGCTTTTGTTCTTGATAAGCTTGGCGTTAGTGTAGAAGTGACAAATTAGAGCCCACGATACTTACACTGTTTCATCTGATATGTTACGCCGAAATATGGAAAGACACCAATTCGAACGGATTGGTGTCTTTAACTTTTATGGCTTTCAATTGAATTCAAAGCGATCGTTCAACCGTCCTTCTCATTTTTTTATTCTATACTCAATAAAGAAAACCTGAAATTATGATATGGTTAATATCTGTTGAGTATTTGTTTAAGAGGTTGTGAATTCGGTATGGGATTAATTGAAAAACTATATACTGTCATTATTTTCATAGCTGTAATGATTGGCTTGATCATTGGTCAAATCGATTTCATCCAATCAAATGCGGAAAGTTTGATCGTTCCGCTTATAATGGCTATGTTAACGATTACGTTTTTGCAAATGCCTATTGAAGATATAAGAGCAGCTTTCAAAAATAGAAAGTTTACATACACTTCCGTTCTGATTAACTTTGTTTGGACACCTATTCTATCTTGGCTGCTTGCTTTGCTTTTTTTAGGGGACACTCCTGCATTATATATTGGCTTTATTATACTAATGATTACACCATGTACTGATTGGTACTTAATTTTTACCGGCATTGCAAAAGGAAATGTTGCGCTTTCAACTGCCTTATTGCCTGTGAATTTAATCTTACAAGTTATTTTATTGCCGGCCTATTTGCTCGTTTTCGGCGGAACAACTGGTGCTATACAATTCCCAATACTTTTGGAAAGCATCGTTACTGCTTTATTGATACCGTTCATCCTATCCTTCCTGATAAAAATGCTAGTAAGAAATAATCAGCAGCTAAAAGATCGTCTCTTATCAAAAATTAACAACTTACCGATCATTTTCTTAGGCCTCGCAATTATGGCCATGTTTGCATCACAAGGACAATTGTTAGTTACTCATTTGGATTTGCTATGGCGGATTACGATACCAATACTCTTATTTTTTATAATTAATTTCTTTGTCAGTCAAAAAGTTGGGCATTTATTAAAATTCCCAATCGCTGACGGAAAAAGCTTGAGCATGACTACTTTAGCAAGAAATTCTCCAACCGCACTCGCCATAGCGATGACCGCTTTTCCAAACGAGCCTCTTATCCCATTGACATTAGTGGTAGGTCCTTTATTGGAATTGCCTTTACTCGCGATCGTTACGCAAATGCTCATCGGAATTTCTAAAAAGCCAAACGCTATTACTTGAGGAATGGGAAAGGCGCATGCTTTATTAAAAGCTCAAGAACAAAGACGGATTCGATTGGATAAATTCATTCGAATCCGTCTTTGTTATCATTCATGTCGGTATTTTTTCACTTTTTAGTTGTCATAGTCAACAATTCAAGTTAGTCTGCGACTGATTTTACTGCACCAAGCAGAGATGCATCGATACCGGAAAAACAATGGTTTTCCAACTTGACCTTCATCCAATTTTGCATATGAATACCTCCCTTTTCACTACTATACTCTCCATATAGTTCGGAAAATTATTGTAAAATGGGAACATACATAATGTCGTAATCGCATTGACTTTTAGATCTCACATCTACACATCTTCTTATAAAAGCAGATTCGTTTAAATAATTTGTAATGTTTGTACCATTTTTTCTCGCAACACAGTCTACGCAAACAGCGTTTTTATTTCTTTAGAAGCTTGCGTCTTTTACATGATCTTTAGTGCTTTTCATTCATTTGGGACAGGATTGCTTGGAAATGAAAACAAAAAGACAGACCGTATGAAGTGTAGCCGATCTGTCTTATTTATAAGTACTTTTCTTAGAATTTTATAATGTTAATCCACCGTCAACAAGAACGACCGAGCCTGTCATATAACTTGCTTTATCTGACGCCAAAAACGCAACCATTTCTGCAAGTTCATCTGGAGAAGCATAACGACCCATTCTCATATTTGGTAACTCTTCAGGAATGTAAGTACCTTGTTCAAATTGATCCGCAACACTAGCTGTTAACGCTGTTTCCACGCCTCCTGGAGCAAGCGCATTGATTCGAATTCCTTTTTTCGCATATTCCAATGCTGCGCCCTTCGTTAAACCTACAACCGCATGTTTGCTTGCAGAATAAACAGCAACGCTATGTTCAGCGCGTATTCCAGCAGTAGATGCAGTGTTAATAATAGAGCCGGAACCTTGTTCTTCCATCACCTTCAACACATACTTCATGCCAAGGTAAATCCCTTTCACATTAACAGCCATAATCCGATCAAATTCTGATTCCTCAACTGCAGTGAATGGAGAGAACTTTTGGATAATACCTGCATTGTTAAAAAACACATCGATCCGTCCATATGTTTCGACCGCTTTATTGACATAGTTTTTTACATCTTCCGTTTTTGAAACATCGGCTTGAACGAAGATGCCTTCTCCACCTTGTTCTTTCACAAGTTTTAGCGTTTCTTCACCTGTTTCCTGATTGAAATCGACCAATACAACTTTTGCTCCATTTTCAGACAATTTCAAGCTGCTCGCTCTTCCGATTCCGCTTCCTGCACCAGTAATGACAGCAATTTTATTTGATAATTCCATGTTTTTGCTCCTCCTCTTAATTGGCGATACTTACGGTTTATTAGATAAACTTCCCTAATGTACGATTATTACTATGTAGATCTATTGGTCAGCTTTTATAGCTCGTCCGTCAAATCCACTCATTGCCCACTTCCATCCACAAACGAAGCTAACTCTCCTTCTCCACAAGGCGGTTCCTCCGTATTAAATTCCGTGGATCGAACAAGTTCCGACACCAACTCACAATAATTCCATCTATTTCTGCTCCATCTGTTCACTCGCTTTATGCAGCAATTGAATCAACTGCTGACTATGATTTTTATCCAATATTTCTGAGTGTCTTAAATAAATTTCATTCAACTTTTCATATATTTCGTTGCACAAGGATTTTCCTTCTTCTGTTAAATAAATTAAAATATGTTTACCGTCAGGCTTGCGCTCAACATAATTTTTCTTTATTAATTTATCAATCAGCCTTGTACTAGTTGAAGGAGCGATCGAAAGTTTTTTACACAATTCTTTTTGAGAAATTCCTGGATAATCATTGATTGTTAGGATTAAGTAAGCATAAGAAGGAGGTATATCCATTGATGAAAATACTTCCGCAGCTATTTTTTCCATATGCCTTGCAAACCGCGCAGCAGTAAAATAGAGACAGTTGCTTAATAAATAATCCGAATTAGGAGTTGGCATTATAGCTCAACCTGCCTTTTGGGACGATTCTTCACAGATAAATTCAGATCTTTTTTTTCTTTCAAAGAATCTTACTCCTCCTTTACTATTTTCAAAAGAGTATGAACCAAAATATTTGTATATACAAATATCTGGGTATTTTTATTATATTCCTGTATTACTTTCTTGTAAAAATAAATGCTTCACGCAATCCACATTAAAATTGAAGCAACAAATATTCGTTACTTTGTCGAGTTGCCCATGATACATCAAAAATACTCATTATTAATGAGCGTTCCCTTGTTCTTCAATAATTAGAGCGAAACATATGATTTTTTGAATGTAACCTTTAAAACAGGCAAAAATAATAATAATTCTTCTTAACTCAACACTAATGATAAACTGATACTATTATCATTTATATTGCATTGGGCATTCTTATAACAATTGAGGTATGAAATGGTTATCATTGGAATCACAACACTTATTTTATTGTTTATCTTCTTATTATTTTATTTAACTGACCCTAGACGACTTATTAACGGTTTTCTATTTAACGTGTTTTTCTGTTCATTTCTTATATTTTGTGGGTACGTAGGATTTAGCACAGACATTATGATTTTTAAATTAATCGCTCTTATCCCGACTATGATATTTCTCCTTTTTATCTCAGTATTTGGATTAACGGCTCTAGCTATAGGATTATTTTTAAATGGCCGAGTGCTGATAAAAAAAGAAAGCCGGCGTTTAGCCAACAGTTTAACATTTATTTTGGGGATCTTTCTTCTATTAATAATTATATTCCGTTTGGTGAATCTAAAACATTTTTTGCCTGATTTTACTGCACCTTTATACAGCAGTGTATACTTACTAATGATTTATTTTTTCTTACACGTTACAAATTTTTTAACTGCTTACTTTTTGTATCAATTTAATAGGCCAAAATATAACCAAGACTTTATTATCGTGCTTGGCAGTGGTTTAATAAACGATGAAGTCCCGCCACTCTTAGCAAGTCGAATTAATAAGGCAATTGATTTTTATTGGAAACAAGCAGCGGTAGCTTTCCCGCCTATCATAATTTCTCAGGCGGACAAGGTGCAGATGAAAACCTACCTGAAGCAGAAGCGATGCAAAAGTATGCGGTAGAGAAAGGAATTCCGATTGAGCATACATTAACGGAAACTTGTTCAGTCAATACATTCCAGAATATGCTTTATTCAAAGCAAATAATGGATTCAATGAAAGAAGGCAACTATAACAGCATTTTTACGACAAACAATTTCCATCTATTCAGGGCCAGCTTATATGCAAAAAAGGCAGGTTTAAAGAGCCAAGGGATCGGTTCGAAGACTGTTTTTTACTATTGGCTCAATGCGATGATTCGAGAATATATTGCCATCGTTGCGATGCATCGTAAACGTCATATCGTAGTAGCAGGAATTATCTTAGGATTTTTCATCCTTTTTTATCTTCTTTCAGTTATAATTTCTTAATCAATACAAAAAGCAGACGAAATGCGTTGATTTACGCATTTTGCCTGCTTTATTCATTAAGGGTAATTACTATCTAACGGAGGCTTTTCCGTTCCTGCCATACGTCATAAATCGCCATACTTTTTCAAGTGGCCCCATCTTAAAGAATTTAAACCAAATGGCACTATAAATGATTTGAATCGTAAAAATGATGATTGCTATGATAACAATGTTGATCGGCGACACAGTTTCAAGGCCCATTAGATTGATGATAAACAATCCAATGAAGCTTTGAGCCCAATAATTTGTAAAAGCCATTTGCCCTACATTTGCAATCGGTTGTAAACGTTTTGCAATGGATTTGTTTTCTAAAATTACAAACAGGCTCGATAAGTACAAATAGGTCGTCGGTATCGTACCTAAAGCAATTACCTCATTAAGACGTGGATCGTCACCAGTTGCTGCAAACCAAATCCAAATGGAAAAGCCGATAAACAATAGAAATGTAACGATTTGGATCCATTTGATTGGAGTCGTCAATTCACTTATCTTTCGAATCCAACCCGCTTTAGCCGCTAAAAATCCTGATAAAAACATAATGAAGATCGTAATGAGATCATTCCCAAGAAAGGTAAATACATTTGTGATCATCCCCATATTTGGAGCAAAGATCACTACTACTATCGATAAGATATGCACCGTAATCATTCCGCCAAGCCACTTTGTAATTGTAGACAGCTTTGCATGATAAAAAGGAATCAAGAAAAATCCGGCAATGGCATATACCGCTAAAATGGAACCCAAAAATACGATAAGATGTATAATGCCAATGAATAAAAGGGCTAATAAGCGCCTTGCAAAACGCCATCGAGGTTTATCACCACGGCTTTCAGCACGAGATGCAAAAATATAAAACCCTACACCAAATAGAAATGAAAAAATAGAAAAGAACTTTTTCTCTACAAGAATATCGATTATTATCTCAACGAGCCGATTTAACCCGATATACTCTGGAATCACCACTCCATCAGTAAGGATTTTAAAAGCCCCTACATTAATTAACAATATCCCAAATAAAGCAAAACCACGAATAATATCTAAGGAAACGACTCTTTCCTTTTGTGTAATGGAAGGGATCATACTATAATTACTCCTTTACTTACTAAGATGTAATTAGTATAGTAACCCGGTCTTACACTATCTTTATATAAACCTTACATTAACCTTAAAACAAAAAAAGCTATGATAAGTGCTCAAAATAAGTACTCGGAGCGTTATTGTAAAAACATAAAGTAGCACCGATTACGATGATCAAAATTTGTAGAACAAATGAAGTCGCATTTATTTTAGATAGGTTAGAACAGATACGTTAAAAAAGACGCTCTATATAAAATTGAACGTCTTAAAATACGGATATATTTTATCTTAAGTGAGCATAGTTTTCGTCTTCATATAACCCAGGTAAATAAGCCTCTAATAAGTTTCCTTCCGGATCCTTAAAGCGAAAATGTGCTTTGCTGCCATCTATAATAGAAGCACCCTTCTCCTTCAAATACTCTTGGCATAGTTCGGCTCCTTCAGAAGAAATTTGAATTACCTGATGCGATCCATTCTCGGCATTACGATCACTTAATTCCCCTTCTGGCATTGCAATAAGACAAAGGGGCGTACCTCCACCATGATCGGTTCTGAGCACGACGGTATCTCCGAAGTCTTTATGAATGGAAAAGCCCAATACCTCTACATACCACTTTGTAGCTTTTTGAATGTCCCTTACTCTGACATTCACTTGATAGACCCCATTAAACATAGACATATGAACTGCTCCCTTTCTTATTTCCCCTTACTATTTACATCTCAATAGTATTTTGAACACTTTTTGGAAAACAATGTTCTACTAAAAAGATGTTTGGGATCTCTATTTCTGCTTCTCATAATTTTTGAAAGGGTTATGCATAAACTCTAAACCACTTTCCGTCTACTATAAATATATTATAAATTATAATACAATGATAGTTAAAACCTATCAGAACATATAAATACTTGGGAGGCAATTCGATGGAACTAAAACAATTGGAGTACTTTATCGTATTATGCCAAGAGCTGCATTTTACGCGAGCAGCAGAGAAATTAGGTATAGCCCAACCTTCTCTTAGTCAACAAATTAGCTTGTTAGAACATGAAGTAGGGATGCCACTGTTTGATCGTGTTGGCAAAAAAAATATACTTACTGATGCAGGTAAAGCATTGCTCCATCATAGCTACAATGTTTTTCATGAAATTTCCCAGGCACGCGCGGCAATTAGCGAGCTTCAAGGATTAGAGAGAGGCACGCTTAAAATAGGCTCCCTACTCTCCGTTGTTAATTATTTGCTTTCCCCAACAGTTATCGGGTTTCATAATGCTTATCCCAATGTAGAACTATCCGTACAAGGATTACGCACTGGAGATATTTACAAAGGACTATTACAAAATGAATTGGATTTTGGTATCGTTTTTTTACCGTTGAAACATGAAGACCTAAAAGCGATTCCGCTCTATAAAGAAGAACTTGCTTTTGCTGTACCAATCGATCACATCATTGCAAAAGAGCCGTCGGCATCACTTCAAATATTAAAAGAGACACCATCTATTTTATTACCTGAAACCTATTATCTACGGCAAGTTGTTAACGAACAGTGCCGCTCACTAAATTTCACACCCAAACCAGTACTCGAAATGACGACGATGGAATCGATCATTCAAATGGTAAGCAAAGGCGTCGGTGTTACGATACTACCAAAAGCTTACCTAAATTATATTGATCATCTTCATATTAAAACGGTTCCTATCAAAGATCCGGTAATTACCACACAGATTGGTATTGCCTATCGAAAGAACAAACATTTATGTGCTGCGAGTCGCGTATTTATAGACCAATTGATTCAAACAGTTCAAGATGAAAACATTAACTAAGGTTTTATCAGAAATATCCTTTATGCTCTTCAATACTTTATCAGTACAACTTCAACGAGTTCGATGTCAGGGTCACTCTGCCTTTTGTGTCTCAACGAAAAGAGAGAAGGTGCCTTAACAGCACCCTCTTTTAAAATTTATCCTTTAACTTCATCTAAACTAGCACCATAATTGATATGATATACATTTTCACCGATTACCAATGCTGGCACTGATTTTACTCCAACTTTTTCTGCTTCTTCAATACGATTTTGGTCAGTGCCAAGATGTACCACTTCTGCAGTAATCTTTGATTTGTCAAGATAATCAAGAACCATTTGCTCCGCATCTACACAAACTGGACAACCCGCGTGATAAAAAATTGCTTTTGACATTTCACATCATCTCCCATCGTTTTTTGTAGCATTGCTACTTAATTTAAACTATAGAAGGTGCCATGAAAGTTAACAATATCAAATTACCTATAGTATCAATAGGTAAAACGAATCGAATGTTTAGTTTCCTGTGAAGTTATGTTTTATTATACTGTTGGTTGCCACACCCAGATCAATTGCAACTGAAACGGTAAGGTAGTTGTTCAGTATTCTATTCCCTATTTTTAATAAATATTTGATATCCCGCAACTGCATATCATTAGTGGGAAAGGCAATTAGCTAATAGGCAGTTACACACATTACCCAAATGCTCCTTTAAGTAAAAGTAAAATCCGAAGTTAAAAAATCCCCCGAACCATTCGTCCGAGGGAACATAAAACACACTTCACTATTCAGCTAAAATCCAATAAAGCTATTGGTTCCAAGCTACTTCAACTCTATCAACGCCACGCACTCCACATGACTCGACTGCGGAAACATATCTACCGGCTGAATTTCTTTCGTCCGATAGCCGCCATCTTCCAAAATTCGTAAATCCCTTGCTAACGTCCCCGGGTTGCACGATACATAGACAACACGTTTCGGTTTGTATTTCAAAATCGTTTGCAACAGATTTTCGTCGCAGCCTTTCCGAGGTGGGTCAACGACTAATACGTCAAACCGTTTTCCTTCCGCATACCAACGTGGGATAACGTCCTCCGCCGCTCCTGCTTCGAAGTGGGCATTTGAAATGCCGTTCAGTTCGGCGTTGCGTTTTGCGTCTTCAATTGCTTGTGGTACGATTTCGACACCGTACACTTCCTTCGCATTTTGAGCTAAAAAGAGGGAAATTGTGCCGATGCCGCAGTAAGCGTCAATAACCGCTTCATTTCCGGTTAGCTGTGCATAGTCCAGTGCTTGTCCGTAAAGTACCTCGGTTTGCACCGGATTCACCTGATAGAAGGAACGAGCGGAAATTTCGAATTTTGTGTCTCCAATCTCGTCAATGATGACTGATTTTCCGTATAGATTAATCGTTTCATTGCCGAAAATGACATTCGTTTTTTCGTTGTTAATGTTTTGCATAATCGATGTCACTTCGGGCACGACTTTTTTAATCATATCAATGACCGCATCTTTTTGTGGGAACTTCTTTTTCGTCGTCACAAGTACAACCATCACTTCCCCAGTTGCCCGCCCTTTTCGGACGATCAAATGGCGAAGCATCCCTTTATGTGTTTTCTCGTCATACGCGGATAAGCCCAATTCAAACATATGGTGTTTCAGCGTTGACATGAGTTCGTCTGCTTCTTCGCTTTGGATAATGCATACATCTGTATCGACAATATGATGCGTCCTTGATTTATAAAAGCCGGAAACAATTTTCCCTTTCTGTTCACTGAAAGGGATTTGCGATTTATTGCGGTAGCGCCAAGGGTCTTCCATCCCTTTTACCGGATGGACAGGCACGTCAGGAAGCTTCGCAATCCGGTCAATGACGTCACGCACTGTCTTCCTCTTTTGCTTCAATTGACCTTCGTATGATAAATGTTGGAGCTGACAGCCTCCGCATTCCCAAAACACATGGCATGGGGGCTCAACTCGGTCCTCTGAACGTTTCTTTATATTCAATAGACGGGCGAACCCGTAATTTTTCAATGTTTTTCCGACTTCAATTTCCACTTCTTCGCCAACTAAAGCTCCCGGGATGAATAGCGGATACCCTTCGACTTTAGCGACACCAGATCCGTCATGTGTCATATCTTCCACTTGAACGGTAAGGCGGTCATGTTGATTTACAATAAAAGACATAGTTTTTCCTCCAAATTTCGTATGTACACAGTTTATCATGTTTTTCGCCTTATTCATAAAGAAGGACGCCCCTTTTAAGGACGTCCGTCGTTTTGTTCTTCCTTTCCAACCGCCCTATCCATCGGTGCAACGATAAAGCCAATGACAATCGCTGCAATCAAAATAATGAAAGGCGCATAGAAAATAATGAAAGTGGACATGTCTTTTCCTCCTATGCTAAGCATGGAAATTCTTTTTTCCTTTGACGTACGCTTTATTGAACAGGAATAGCCTCATTAGCAAAATGAGTGAAGGGATGAGCAAGCATAGCCCTAATATAAATGCGACGATCAGTGAGATGGCCATTGCGGGATTCGTAAAACTATCGTAAATTGTCAAATATGGGTATAGCAAATAGGGATAATGCGATGCCCCATAGCCGAAGAATGCAAAGGCGAACTGCCCGGCAAGCATACCGAACGCCCAGCCGTAATGGCGCCGCCTCCAAAATAGCCAAACCGTTCCGATGAACAGAATGAAGGAGATAAGAAACATCGGCCAAAACGTTTGGATATTTGCGTAATGTTCGTAATTATGGTTACGCAGCTCAAAAATGATGCCACCCGCCGTAATAATTGTTGGCAATGACCAAATAAGCGCGTATTTGCGCAGCAAGTCCGTCGCTTCACGATCCCCTGCTTTATTTGCATACCATGTTAAGAAAACAGCCGATATATAAAGCGTAGCGGACAAGCTCAAGACGACGATCGACCATGTGAGCGGACTTGTAAATAGCTCCCAATAATCCAATACCGGCAAACCGTCCACCATTTCAATGAATCCACCTTCTGATATCGTCAGAACGATTGATAACGAAGCGGGTATCAACAAGCCTGCGAGCCCATACATAAAAGAGTAGCCTTTATGTCTTCTTGCGCCATACGTTTCGAAAGCATAATATGAGCCACGGATCGCCAATAGTATGATTCCGAAACTAACCGGCACTAATAGCGTCGTGCCATAATAAAATGCAGTTTTCGGAAAGAAGCCGATAATGCCAACGAAGAAAAACACTAAAAATACATTCGTCACTTCCCAGACTGGGGATAAGTAACGTTGAATTACCTTCGTCAAGATGCGTTCTTTTCCCGTTAACAGGCTATAGGCATTGAAAAAGCCTGCCCCGAAGTCAATTGCGCCGACAAGAATATAGCCAAACAAAAATGTCCAAAGAACGGAAATTCCGATGATTTCAAGGTTCATTGCACATCACCGCCCTTTTCCATGTGACGTTCCTCCAATTCACGTTCCACCGGATTCCGTTTAAACATTCTCCGAAGAACAACAACGCTTCCGATACCTAATATTAAATAAAGCAGCGCAAACAACATTAGCATTAGATCAACTTGCCCACTCGTCGTTGCCGCCTCATCAACACGCATAATATGCCTCAAAATCCAAGGCTGGCGACCAACTTCAGCAAGCCACCATCCTGATTCAATTGCCAACACAACAAGTGGTCCGCCTAACACGATCAACCATCTAAACCAATTCGTCCGGACGTTCTTCCAGCCTCTCCTCATGCCGATTAAATACCAAGCGGCCAATAATACCATCCACATGCCGATGAATACCATAATGTTGAATAGGTAATGAATATACAATGGCGGCTGTTCATCAACCGGAAATTGATCTAAGCCGATCACTTCTGCTTTCGGATTATTATGAGCCAAAATAGATAATCCGAACGGCACCTTAATCGCATATTTCGGCTCGCCGTCCTTTAAAACACCTAACAACAAAAGCTCAGCGCCTTCCTTCGTTTCAAAATGCCATTCGGCTGCCGCCAACTTTTCCGGCTGGTATTCCGCTAAGTATTTACCTGAAAAGTCACCGATGATTGCGGATGCTATCGCAAATACCAACCCAAGCTTCATCGTTAAATGAAGTGCCTTTTTATGGTATATATGGTTGGATCCTTTTAAAAGGCGGAAAGCCGCAATTGCCGCCAATATGAAAGCTGAGGTCATGTATGCCGTTATAACGACATGCGCAACTTTTGTCGGCATCGCTGGATTGAACATCGCAATGATCGGATTGATGTTGACCAATTCTCCGTTTACAAGATCAAAACCACGCGGTGCATTCATGAAAGCATTCACAATCGTAATGAATACTGCGGAAAATGAAGCGCCGATAGCGACCGGCACTAATAGCAGCAAATGCTTCTTTTGATTTTCAAACCGGTCCCATGTATATAAATAAATCCCTAAGAATATTGCTTCGAAAAAGAATGCGAACGTTTCCATGAAGAGCGGAAGTGCGATGACATTCCCCGCCAATTCCATGAAATTCGGCCATAATAATGACAGCTGTAAACCAATAGCCGTACCCGTTACGACACCTACCGCAACTGTTATTACAAAACCACGCGCCCAACGACGTGCAAGCAATATATAATGCTCGTCATCTTTCTTAATGCCTACCCATTGCGCAATCATAATCATTAGCGGAACACCGACACCGATTGTCGCGTAAATAATATGGAAGGATAATGTCAGTTCTGTTAACACGCGCGAATAAAAAACCGCATCTTCATTCCCCATCTAATGTTCCTCCTTTAACTACCAAAAATTCGCCCTAATATGGACAGGAGCATAATGCCGGCCACGATAAATGACAGATAGATTAGACGCTTCTCCTGTTTTTTATACATAAGCACCCCACCTTTTAAGTCTGTATATATCTTTTCCCTAATTCAGAGAGGAATAACAATGGGTAAATCAAAAACATGTGAAAGTTTTTCAACGTAAACAGCCACTTGAGAAATATATGAATCTTGCGTATAATAGATTAATTAAAGTGAGGTGGACACAATGGAAATTAAACGAAAAGTATTGGCTTACATTACAAAAGGGGAAAATGATGACCGTAAAATCCTTGTGTTCGAACAGAAGGATCATCCGGAAGCGGGATTGCAAGTGCCTGGTGGAACGATTGAGGAAGATGAATTGCTCATCGATGCGCTCTATCGAGAAATCGAAGAAGAAACAGGCTTGCATCGCGAACAGCTTGAGCTAAAAGGGAAAGTGAATAAGAGGAACTATTTTCCCGAAAATCGGGAAGATGTCATACACGAACGAAACATTTTTCATCTGTCATTTACTGGAGAGGGCATCGAGGAATGGGATAACGAAGTGCATAGTACCGGAAAAGACGATGGACTTATTTTCCACTGAAAATGGCTGCCGGTCGACCAATTGCCTGAGCTTGCCGCTGAACAGGATGAGGCGATTGAATTTATTACTTAAATATAAAAGCTGCATGGCGTTGTGAGCCGTGCAGCTTTCATCATTATTCGATCCGATCCTGCTCGCGCAGTTGATCGATCGGGGCAAACATTTCAATATGGCGATAAAGATTTGTGAAAGTAGCTGGAAGTACCCCACCATATTCACCATCCAAGTTGAGCAAAACTTCTTCCGATGACGTGACCTTCACTTTTTCAGCCTGTGTAGCTATAAGAAGTGGGTCATCTAAATGCTCTCCGCGGATTGCCAGTGAAACGATTCTTATGAACTCAGCGATATTGCACTTCTTCAAGATGAATAATGAAAATTTGCCATCATTAATGCTTGAATTGGGTGCAAGCTTTTCCAGTCCTCCGACCGAATTCGTCAACCCGACTAAGAAGAGCATCGCTTCCCCTTCAAACACTTCGTCATCGTATTCAATGCGCACATCACTTGAATGGATGGAAGGCAGCATTTCAATTCCTTTTAAATAATATGCTAATTGCCCTAATAGGGTTTTCAATCTACTTGGCACTTCATACGTCAGCTCGGTCATTCTACCTCCGCCAGCGATGTTAATGAAGTAACGATCATTCATCTTGCCGACATCGACTGGAATTGTATCGCCTTTAATGATAATATCTAAAGCTTCATCTATATCTCGTGGAATGCGTAAAGCACGGGCAAAATCATTTGTCGTTCCAGTAGGTATCAATCCTAACTTCGGACGATTTTCAAATTCGGAGACACCGGATACGACTTCGTTCAGCGTACCATCCCCTCCGGAAGCAATGACTATATCAAATCCTCTTTCAACCGCTTGTTTTGCAGCTTCCACTGCATCTCCTTCACCGGTTGTCGCGTGAGCGGATGTTTCATACCCCGCTTGTTCTAATTTCTCGAGGACTTCAGCTATATGCTTTTTAAATACTTCTCGTCCTGCTGTTGGATTGTAAATTATGCGTGCACGCTTCATCCTACGTCCCTCTCAATTCATACTAATTCTGCTGCATGATTCATGTTCTGTCCGGCAATAGGACGTTAATGCCACTCTATAAGTTGCTTGCAGCTCTATCAAGATATTTCTTGCAGTGCAGGCATGAACGTTTTTCGAATATCTTCATACACAGTGAGCCATAGTTCAGGTGTTGTTGTATATTCAGTCATTAAATCATCAATGAATTTTTTATGCGCTTCTTCATAGTTGGCATCGTCCTTCGCCGGCAATTGCTTTCTTCTTTCCAAAACGTCTTCTTGGATAGAAGCCGCACGTGGGCCCCATTTTGCAATGACTTCTCCATTCGTATCAAGCAGCAAATAAATCGGGATGGATCTGCCGCCATTCGTTAAATAACGATCAATTAAATCCGTATCTTCATCGCGATAAACAGCTTTGACATCCAAATCGGCGGCTTCTGCGATTCGGCGTAAGATTGCATTGTTCATCATTGCGTCTCCGCACCAATCTTCTGTAATAATGAGGACATTTGGCTTCTTGTCTTTTAACATTGTAATAAATTCATCGTCTTGCGGTACTTCAAACTTTTCGTAAATGCCAAAGCTGTTGTCTTTATGCTTCTCCATCCGCTCCATATAATCCGATAAGGCAATTCCACTTTCAAAGTACTCTTTTTCTGTCTTCATGCCCACTCACACTCCTTTTTCTTAAGTGTAAATCTAATGATCCAGCGAATCAAATAAGTGGATTCAAGCAGAAAATCCATCATAAAACGCCCTATGCGGACCAATTCCTCACGCATAGGACGCAACTCTTTATCGTTTGTTAATTTCTTCAAGAAGTAATTTATTCACTAACGGAGGGTTCGCTTGTCCTTTCGTCGCTTTCATTACTTGACCAACAAGGAAACCGACAGCACGGTCCTTACCGTTCTTATAATCTTCAATCGATTGCTCGTTTGCATCTAATATTTCCGTAATGATTTTGCGCAATGTACCTTCATCGGAAATTTGGACAAGACCTTTCGCTTTAACGATTTCGGCTGCATCTCCGCCATTTTCGGCCAATTCTTTAAACACCTTCTTTGCGATTTTCGAAGAGATTGTGCCATCGGAAATGAGCTTAATCATGCCTGCAAGACCTTCCGGCGTCAATGCTGTTTCATGCAATTCCTTTTGCGCTGCATTCAAATATGCAGATACTTCACCCATCAAATAGTTGGATGCCAATTTAGCATCTGCGCCTGCTTGGACAGTCGCATCAAAGAAATCGGACATTTCTTTCGTCAATGTTAAAACATGCGCATCGTATTCAGGCAATCCTAATTCAGACACGTATCGCTCTTTACGAGCATCCGGCAGTTCAGGAATTTCAGCGCGGACTCGGTCCATCCAAGCTTGGTCAATATGGATCTCAGGCAAGTCAGGATCGTTAATGAAACGATAGTCATTCGCACTTCCTTTTACACGCATAAGGACTGTTTGTCCAGTCGCTTCATCGTATCTTCGTGTTTCTTGCTGAATCGTACCGCCAGCCAATAGAATTTTCTCTTGGCGCTCCACTTCATTCGCAATCCCTCTACGCACGAAGTTAAAGGAGTTTAAGTTTTTCAGTTCCGTTTTTGTTCCAAATTCCTTTTGGCCATACGGACGCAATGAAATATTCGCATCACAGCGAAGGGACCCTTCTTCCATTCGGACATCCGAAACGCCTGTGTATTGGATGATCGCTTTCAGTTTTTCAAGAAATGCGTACGCTTCTTCAGGAGAGCGGATATCCGCCTCTGTAACAATCTCGATAAGTGGTGTTCCTTGTCTATTCAAATCGACAAGCGAATATCCATTTTCAGAGTGTGTCAGCTTTCCTGCATCTTCTTCAAGATGGACGCGTTCAATTCGGATTTTCTTCTTCTTGCCTTCCACCTCGATTTCAATCCAGCCATTTGAACCGACTGGACGTTCATCTTGAGAAATTTGGTACGCTTTTGGGTTATCCGGGTAAAAATAATGCTTCCGGTCAAAATTCATTACTGGAGCGATATCGCAATTAAGCGCCATAGAAGCCTTCATTCCAAAGTCAATTGCCCTTTTGTTCAGCGTAGGCAATGTCCCCGGATAAGCTAAGTCTGTAATATTGATGTTCATATTCGGTTCTGCACCGAAATGGGCTGGTGCAGATGAGAAAATTTTTGTATCGGTTTTCAGTTCAACGTGCACTTCCAACCCGACAATTGTTTCGAAATTCATTATTCATTCCCCTCCCCGATAGATGGAGTTTGTTTATGGAAATCTGTCGCCTGTTCGTATGCATGTGCTGCTTTATAAATTGTCATTTCGTCAAAATGATTGCCAATAAATTGAAGGCCAATCGGCAATCCGTCTGCAAAGCCGCAAGGAACAGAAAGAGCTGGAATACCCGCTAAGTTTACCGGCACAGTTAGGAGATCATTCGCGTAAAGCGTAATCGGATCGTGAACTACACCGCCGATTTTATAAGCAGTCGTTGCGCTTGTTGGTCCAACAATCAAATCATATTTGTCAAACAATGTTGCGAAATCTTGTGCAATCAAAGCTCGCACTTTTTGTGCTTTTACATACAAATCTTCATGATGATCCGCGCTCAATGCATACGTACCGTAAAGAATACGCTTTTTCACTTCTTCACCGAAACCTTCCGCACGGGAGCGTGTATAGATTTCATCTAAATTCGTGACACCTTCAGGGCGATAGCCATAGCGGATACCATCGAACCTAGCAAGGTTCGAAGATGCTTCTGCAGTTGCGATCGCATAATATGTCGGTGATGCGTATTTTGAATGCGGCAACGTCACTTCTTCCCATGTTGCGCCAAGAGATTCCATAACATTCAATGCTTTGCGCACTGCGGCTTTCACGTCTTCTGCAACGCCTTCACCAAGGTATTCCTTTGGAACGGCAATTTTCATGCCTTTTAGGTCACCCGTTAATCCCGCGCTATAATTTTCGACAGCTTTGTCGGAAGAAGAAGAGTCGTGGCGATCAATACCTGCAATCGCCTGCAATAGCAATGCATTATCTTCTACAGTGCGAGTCAGCGGACCGATTTGGTCTAAAGAAGAAGCGAATGCGACAAGACCGTGACGAGAAACTCTGCCGTAGGTTGGCTTCATCCCGACGATACCGCAAAACGCTGCTGGTTGGCGTACAGAGCCGCCAGTATCCGTGCCTAATGCAAATGGAATTTCTCCAGCTGCAACTGCAGCAGCCGAGCCGCCGGATGATCCACCCGGAACTGTTTCCAAATTCCATGGATTGCGTGTTGTTTTGAAAGCAGAACGCTCTGTTGTCGATCCCATTGCAAACTCGTCCATATTCAATTTGCCGATTGAGATCATGCCCGCATCATTGATCTTTTCAACGACAGTCGCGTCGTAAACTGGAACGAAGTTTTCGAGCATTTTGCTTGCACATGTGGTCGTTACTCCTTTTGTGACGATATTGTCTTTAATCCCGATCGGTAGCCCGAAAAGTGGACCGCGGTTTTCCATCGGCGCATTATCTAACTGCTCCGCCTTTGAAAGTGCAGCTTCTTCTGTCACTGTAAGAAATGCTTGCACTTGTCCGTCTAATTTTGCAACTTGCTTCAATGCATCCTCAGTTACTTCTTTGACAGACACTTCCCGATTATGTAAAAGCTTTTGAAGTTCTGTAGCCGTTTTTGTCGTTAACGTCATCTTTAATCCTCCTATAAACCCGATTATGACAGGATATTTGGAACTTTGATCATTCCTGCTTCGTGCTCTTTTACGCTTGAAAGCATTTCTTCACGGTTTAAAATGTCCGCCGGCACATCTTCCCTTAGCACATTGTAAATCTGGAGGGGATGTGTCATCGGTGCTACGCCTTCCGTGTCGGCTTCTTGTAGCACATTAGCGAATTCGATCAGTTCAGCCAATTGTTCCGCATACATTTCCGCTTCTTCTTCTGTAACGGCAATTCTTGCGAAGTTCGCGTAATATTGCACATCGGCACTTGTAAATTTTGTTGTCATCGTTTGTTCCTCCCCGTAACACAATTGTACGATCAATGATACCACCTTCACGGGCGGATGAAAAGCGCCGATCCACCCGGCAAAGGCATGTTCGCTATGCATTTAAAAAATAAATTTCTATAAAAAGATGTTTCCCTTTTTAACCCATTGTTATGATAAGTTACATTAATAACCGTAAATATGGACGAAGGGCTCTTCTTCGTTCGCTCTTTTAACGATTAATGCTTCTGGCCCGTTTACTGACGTAATGCTCACTTCTATGTCAATTTTCGAGAAATATTTATTGACGAGCGATGTCATATATTGAGTAAATCCGATCGTCTCGCTCGTTCCATAAAACTGAATTGGCACCTGAATTTTCAGCGATCTCATTTGTCCTTCTTTTAAAAATGCGGTACCAATGACATTAACGAAGCTCGGAAAATATTCATCGATATCTTGTTTAAAATTGTTAAAGGTTGTATTGATCTCACGATAATTATCAATGCTTGAAGAAGCTGGCAGCAAGACGTATTGTTCATTCACTTCTTTCCAGCCGCTTGCCGAACTTTTTCCTTTGTCCGCATAAGCAGTCGCAAAATAAGTACCTGGCACGATGGAATTTCGTTTTTCCTGTTTAAACAAACCGATAACAATTGGAATATCACTTAGTCCTTCTTTTGCCCTCAGCCTGCTGACAATCGTGTCCGCCATTTCAATCCCTTTCTTTTGCAGTTCCTCATCAGAAAGCTCTGTCTCCTTGCCATCTGCTCCATAATAGACCGAATTTAACGCGAGACCGATTGAAATGCCTGATAATCGAAGCTTCTTGTCATCCGTCATCGTCAAATAGTTCTGCTCCACAATATGTGCGAGATAGATCGGGGCATCATCCTCTCCTTCTTTACCGGAAGGTGGGTTGAGCCCTGCATCATTCACGGAACTTCTCGCCAGCCATGCATTGGCAGTTTTCCTGTCAATATATTGACCTTCTTGGAAATAATAGTTTTTCGGATCAAAATGCAGTGCGGAAAGCCGTAAAAGACCTTCTTCCGCCTCTTGCATGTCGTATTTTGTGTAAATATTGTCGACGACTAGGCCGCGACTTGCACTTTTCTTGAATGGAAGGACTGTATTATAAAACTCCTCTTTCAATTGCATATCCGGAATCATTACTGTTTCTTCTAATTGCTCTTCGTTTTCTTGTATAACTTCTTCTTGATCTGGACCAAATGACGGCAGGCAGCCCCCTAAGAGAAGGACCGCCGACAAACTGGACATAAACCATAACCTTTTCATTGCTAATTACTCCTTTTCGCCGAGTGCTTCGACCAACTCTGTTTCATTCCAAACGGTAATACCAAGTTCTTCTGCTTTGGATAGTTTGGAACCCGCCTCTTCACCGGCAATGACAAGATCCGTCTTTTTACTAACGCTCCCGCTCACCTTTCCACCTAATGCTTCGATTTTTTCCTTCGCTTCATTACGCGTCAAAATGGATAGTTTCCCTGTTAATACGACCGTTTTTCCGGCAAATGGTCCTTCGGATGGAACCTCACTTCGGGCTCTGCCTTTATAATCCATATTCACTCCATAATCCTTCAGCTTCTTTAATACTGCGCTGACATCTTCATTGCCAAAAAACGTGACGATGGAATCGGCAACTTTTTCACCAATTTCATGGATGGACGTTAAACGTTCCTCATCCGCTGCTGCAATGGCGTCCATCGTGCCAAACTCTTCGGATAAAATCATCGCAGCCCTCGCTCCGACATGGCGGATGCCAAGACCAAATAATAACCGCTCTAACGAATTCTCTTTCGATTGTTCAATCGCAGACAGTAAGTTTGTGACCGATTTCTCGCCCATTCGTTCCAATGAAAGCAAGTCTTCTTTTGTTAAACGGTAAAGATCGGATACATCGTGAACGAGCCCGGAAGTATAGAGCTGCTCAATAACACGCTCCCCAATTCCTTCAATGTTCATAGCATTGCGGGAAACAAAATGGATGAGTGCTTCTTTCATTTGAGACGGACATTGCGGATTCACGCAACGGAGCGCTACCTCTCCTTCTATGCGAATCAACTCGGAGTCGCAGACCGGGCAATGATCCGGCATATCGAAAGGCTGTTCATCCCCAGTCCGTAAGTCGACTATTGGCATGACGACTTCAGGAATAATATCACCTGCTTTACGGATGATGACCGTATCGCCAATTCGAATATCCTTTTCTTTGATCAAATCCTCGTTATGCAAAGAAGCTCTTCCGACAGTCGTTCCAGCTACACGGACTGGTTCCAAAATAGCTGTCGGCGTGACGACACCTGTCCTGCCGACGCTCAATTCGATATCAATCAGTTTTGTTTGCACTTCTTCCGCTGGAAACTTGTATGCAGTCGCCCATTTAGGGCTTTTTGCGGTAAAGCCTAATTGCTCCTGATCTTCGTAACCATCAACTTTTATAACGATGCCATCGATTTCATAGTCCAAAGACTGACGCTTTTCCTGCCAAGCTTCTACAAATTCAATTACTTCCTCAATCGTTTTGCAACGCTTGCTATTGCTATTCGTTTCAAACCCTAACGAATGCAAATAGTCCAATGAATCCGAGTGGCTATCTTGCCCGTAAGCGCTGCCGTCCCCGCCGATTCCATAAATGAAAATGGATAAGTTTCGACTTGCAGCAATTTTAGGATCCAACTGCCTTAAAGAGCCCGCAGCTGCGTTCCGAGGATTCGCGAATGGCTCTTCACCATTTTCATCGCGCAGGGCATTTAATTTTACAAACGACTTTTTCGGCATATATGCCTCTCCACGCGCCTCAATCGTCACTGGCTCCGTAAGCTTCAATGGGATGGAGTGGATTGTTTTCAAATTGGCCGTAATATCCTCACCGACAGACCCATCGCCCCTTGTCGAACCTTGGACAAATAAGCCGTTTTCATATTTCAACGATACAGCCAAACCATCAATCTTTAGCTCGCAAATATACGTAACCTCTCCCCCAACACCTGCTCGTACGCGCCTATCAAAATCCCGAATATCTTCTTCATTGAATACATTGGATAAACTGAGCATCGGGAATTCATGGACGACTTTTCCGAATCCGGATAGTATTTCGCCGCCCACCCGCTGCGTCGGAGAGTCTGGATAGATCAAATCCGGGTACTGCTTCTCAAGGGATAACAGCTCTTGCATGTGCTGATCGTATACGGAATCGGGAACAAGCGGCTTATCCAAAACATAATACGCATGACCGTACTCATTGAGCAGATCGTTGAGTTCCCGGACACGTTTTTCAATTTCGTTTCGATCCATGATTTCCTCTCCCTATGCTTTTTCTATCGGGGCAAATTTGGCCAACAACCGCTTAATGCCGACTGGCTGCGGGAATGCAATGTCAAGTTCAACATCATCTGCATTGCCTTTGACGCTAACGACCATGCCTGTGCCCCATTTTTTATGAACGGCTTTATCTCCAGCTTTCCAACCGACTTTCTCGCCGCCACTAGCCTTTAAAACCGGCTTTTTAACAGCAGGACGCACCGGAGTTTTCTGTTGAACAAAACCGCCACCAAATGGATAGTCCTGATTAACAGAAACAACTTCAGTAATGTCTTCCGATATTTCATTAATGAACCTGGACGGATTATTGAAATTCGAACGGCCAAATAACGTACGATAACCTGCGCAAGTTAAAAATAACTTCTGCTCTGCACGTGTAATGGCTACGTAAGCTAACCGCCTTTCCTCTTCCATTTCTGCTTCGTCGCCGATTGATCTTGAATGAGGGAAGATGTTCTCTTCCATCCCGATGACAAAAACGACAGGAAACTCAAGACCTTTTGCGGCATGCATCGTCATTAGGACGATTTTTTCACTTTGTTGGTTCTCCTCTTTATCTAAAGAATCGATATCCGCAATAAGTGCCAAATCGGTCAAGAAAGCGATCAGAGAACGGTCACTATCTTCTTCCTCCGCTCTCTTTTCGAACGCTTCAGTGACGGATAAAAACTCATCGATGTTTTCTAAACGGCTTTCCGCCTCAATCGTCTTTTCCCGTTCCAGCATTTCCCGGTAGCCTGTTTTTTCCAACACTTGCTCCACCAATTCAGTGACTGACAAGTATTCCTGCATCTGTGTAAAACCGGCAATCAGCTCCCGGAATTTTGTCGCTTCGTTTGCAGCTCTCGCAGTTAAGCCCATAAAATGGACTTCCTGTAAAGCATCAAAAATAGAACGGTCATTTTCAAGCGCAAACATGGCCATCCGTTCAAATGAAGTTGCTCCAATGCTACGCTTTGGCTCATTAATGATCCGTGCGAGCGATAAGTCGTCATCATTATTCGCAATCAATCGCAAATAAGCGAGTAAATCCTTAATTTCCTTGCGGTCATAGAACTTCGTGCCTCCTACGATCGTATAATCCAAATTTGATTTAACTAAATATTCCTCAATGACACGCGACTGGGCGTTCGTCCGATATAGGATTGCGAAGTCATTTAATGAAAGATTCTTCTCCTCTTTTAGCTCAATGATCTTCTGAACGATAAATTGTGATTCATCCTTTTCATCGGATGCTTTGTAAACGGTAATTGTTTCACCTTCATCATTTTCTGTTCGGAGTTTTTTATCGTACCGGCTTCGATTGTTCTGAATCACATCGTTTGCCGCCTGCAAGATGCGTTTCGTTGAACGATAGTTTTGCTCCAACAAAATGACTGTCGCGTCTTGATAATCTTTCTCGAAAGACAAAATATTGCCGATGTCTGCGCCTCTCCATCTGTAAATCGATTGGTCGGAGTCACCTACGACACAAAGGTTGCGGAATTTCGCCGCCAACATTTTAACAAGGCGATATTGCGCATGGTTCGTATCTTGGTACTCATCGACGTGGATGTATTGAAATTTATTTTGATAAAACTCAAGGACTTCTGGTACTCGTTCAAATAGCTTAATCGTCATCATAATGAGGTCATCAAAATCTAATGATTGGTTTTGGCGAAGTCTTTTCGAATAGCTTTCATAAACTTCTGCAATCGTCTTTTCGTAAGGATTATGCGGATTTGCTTGTGCCTTGTATGTTTCTGCGTCGATGCATTCGTTTTTCGCAGAGCTGATGGCACCTAATAACGAACGCGGTTCATATTGCTTCGGATCAATATTCTTCTCTTTCAAAATATTTTTAATGACCGTTAACTGATCAGATCCATCCAAAATTGAAAAGTTTTTAGAAATGCCGATCCGATCAATATTACTTCTTAAAATGCGGACACACATTGAGTGGAATGTCGATACCCACATCCGTTCACCAGTCCCCAGACCCAATAAGCCATCGATCCGCTCCCGCATTTCGCGTGCTGCTTTATTTGTAAATGTGATGGCCAATATTTTTGAAGGGTAGACATCTTTCTCTACGATTAAGTAGGCGATCCGATGTGTCAGCACCCTCGTTTTTCCAGAGCCAGCGCCCGCCATGATGAGCAAAGGGCCTTCCGTTTTTTTCACTGCCCGCGCTTGTTCAGGGTTCATGCCTGCTAGTAAATCTTCCGATAATCTATTCAAAAGTATCCCGCCTTCCATGGAACGTTTGTTCTTTATTATAACTGATGATCCGTGTCAAAGGGAGACTGAAACTGATTTCACTGCTTCAACTGTCGATAAAGCTGCTTTCAAATCTTCGTAAATAATATTGCCAACGATAACTGTATCTGCGATTGTAGCCATTTGTTTCGCTTGCTCTGCATTGCGGATGCCGCCGCCGTAAAACAGCTTCGTATTTTCAAGAACGCTGCCCGCTGCACGAACGACGTCTACATCGCCAAATTTGCCGCTATACTCCAAATAGAAAACTGGAAGAGTAAACAAATGCTCAGCCATTCTTGCGTAGGCGATCACATCTTCTTCATCAGGAACAGTCCGTGCACCAGTCAATTCGGCTGCTTTGCATTCCGGATTCATTATGCAATAGCCTTCGGTTATGATTTCATCCCAATTCATCATGTGGCCATATTCCTTTAATGCAGCATGATGGATACCGTTCATCCATTTCGTATCCGTCGAGTTTAATACGGTAGGGATGAAAAAATAGTCAAACCCAGGCGTGACGGAGTCGATAGTCGACACTTCCAATGCAGCTGGGACTGAAAACCTTCGGATTCTTGCCAATAAATCAAGAACATTTTCCAACGTCACACCATCAGTTCCGCCAACTATGATGGCATCTGTTCCCGATTCCGCAAGCAACTCCAACTGTTCGTCTGTTATTGTTTTTGCAGGGTCCACTTTAAAGGCGTGGCGCCAAAATTGATAATCCATTGTTTAACCCACCTATAATTCATTGTTTACCTATGTAATTGACATAGCTCTCCTACATTCATTAACTGTAAATCCCCTTCCCCTAAGATTTTGCTAAAATCTTGGATGGCAGTGGTTATAAACAATTAATGAAATGATTTGATTCTTCTTGTAAACTTCGGAGACGTTGCTCCTGCTAAGTGAAGTTTCATTGTACAGTATACCAAAAAAACCGGGCGGATAGCTTCTCCGCCCGATTTTTACTTATTCTGTTCAGTTTGTGCGATTAACTCAGGATACAGGCGATCCAACACAGTATTATACCCGCCAGAACCATAGTCGACACAGCGTCTCACCCGTGAAATCGTTGCTGTGCTTGCACCAGTTTCGTTTTGAATACGATCATATGTCTTTTTCAGTCTTAGTGCATGCGCTACTTCCAATCTTTGCGCCATCGACTGTAGCTCACTCATCGTACATAAGTCATCAAAAAATGTATAGCATTCATCCAAATCCTTTAATTCCAAAATCGCCTTGAATAGCTGATCCATCTGCTCGCCGCGTATTTTATCGATTTGCATGCCCTTACCTCCCTCTCCTGTTGAATTGATTAAGGAGTAAAAGTGACCGATTTGTCAATTCCCGCAGTTGTCGGTATGATATGGATCCAAGTTTTTCCTTGAACCAATTTTGCCGGAATACCGTTTTCCGTAGGAACTAAAAAGCCGTCAAGATTTTTCCATTCAATCTCTTTTGCAATTCCTGCATGGAAAAGCATTGCTTTGCCGCCGGATTCAATATCAACAGCTTGTCTGCCGACACTATCAATTGTCCGATGCGGCACTTCTAACACAATTATATTTGAAACTTCCACCGGCTCATCGTTCTCTTTATCTATCGTTACATTGCCTTTAACAGCCCGCTCATACGTCTCTTTCGTTGAATCATAGGTGAACGTACTAATGAAATCTTCATTCGCGCTGAATTTAATGACAATGTTTGAAGCGATATCTCCTATTTTAGCACCCTCCGTAGATTCATGGAAAGAAAAAGGAGGCGTTTTTTCCATGACTGTTGAGGAGTTTGTTTTTTCCATCGCTGCTATGACATTTTCACCACTAATATAAGAGTTATGCGGCGCCCTCCGCTCCTTGGATCGCTTGAATAACGTCCCATCGTATTGCATACCGTTTACATTGTCGACATATCGGCTCGATAGCAGCTTTTGGGCGTCTGGACTGTAGCCATGTGCAACGTAAAAAGCGTCCATTCCTTTAGCCATGTAAACAAAATAATCTCTCGCACTACGGATAGGCCCGATCTGCTCCGGTAGATCACTTTGGAATAAAGCCAAAAATCTCGTCACATTGCCTTCAGCTAAAAATTCATAAATGACATCGGCTTGACTAATGCCAGACTGTGGTCGCGCCAATGGATGGTTATTAATCGTTGCAAGGACAGGTCGATCTTTCTTTTCTTCCTCTGACCACACTCCTGTAAATGGATCTTGGAAGAGGAGACGGCCCTCTTCTTCTGGTTCCTCCTCTTCAACAATTATTGGTTTTTCATTTTCTTCAGGTTCATTGACTTCTTCTTCCGCATCTACTTTTTCTTTTTTTGAGCATGCGGATAACAGCAACATTGCTACGGCTAATAATAGCAGCCAGCCTCTCATATTCCCTTTCATGTTCGGGTCCCCCTTATCTTTCGTTAGCCGGTATGATCCACTCATTTTTCATGACTTGATACAATCCCGATTGCGTCACTCGTACGTATGGCAAATGGGTTGACTGCAGGAAAAGGAATGTGTAAACGGCATCTCCATGCCCATATCCGCGGTCTTTCAATGCCTTCTTCAACGCGCGCTCCTGATCGATCAGCACATCTACTTTCTCTTCGGATAGACCGCCGCCAATTGGTAAAGAAAGAGCTTCAACTACACGGCCATTTTCAGTAAGAACCATTCCGCCGGACATCCGTTTCATTTCATTGAACGCATGAAGCATTTCTTTTCGATCTTTACCAAGGAGAATGATATCGCCTGTATTCGAATAAGAGGAAGCAAATCCTTGTATACGGTTTGCGAATCCCTTAATGAATGTGTTGACGCGCCATTTCCCATTGCGGTCTATGAGCATGAGATAACACTCGTCATGGTCCTCCGATAAAGTTTCCGCTGACCGGTCGATCGTCACTTCATACGGTTTTGTAATAACGTCATTGACCATTTTTATGCCAACAGAATATTGGAAGTCAAAATCCTTTTCATCCAAATCAAAGTTCAACTCGAAAGCAGGAATGATCGACCAGTCAACAGCTTGGAACGGTTTAATTGGCTGCTTGTCCCGCAATAGCCACTTTCCTTTTGAAAGCACGTCAGTCGGAACCGGATTCATCTCATTCTCAATGAAATTAAACGTTGCAAAACGCCCCGTTGCAATCATCCCGTGTCGATCATCTATACCGTAATACCGGGCAACGTTATAAGATGCCATCAGATAAGCATCGATCGGATCGACTCCTGCTTCAATTGCAGCGCGAATGCATTTGTCCATCACACCATCTGTATGAAATGAAGGCGTAGAGCCATCTGTTGTCATCATTAGATGGTCGAATACGTTTAATTCCTTATCAACGATCCCTTTCAGCAAGTCAGGTAAATCCGGACGGATAGATGAGTGACGAAGCGTCACTGCATACCCTTGAAGCAGACGAGCCTCTACTTCATCTACTGTCATCGCTTCGTGATCTCCATCCGCGCCAATGAGCTTCATCCGTGCCAAAGTCCGTTCGGATGCTCCCGGAAAATGTCCTTCGATTTTCTTTCCTGCTTTCTTCGCAGCCATGAGAGCGTTCATCATGTCAACATCACCATTCAATAGCCGTGGCCAACCCGTTAATTCCCCTCCCATTAAAACGTCTTCACGTTTCAGCCATTCAGCAATCGATTCCAAGTTAAAAAGCTCTTTTTCTTCCCGCAACACCGTTTGCGAATCAAATCTTGCCCACCAATAAAATGAAAACGGCAACTCGTTTAACTGATTGATAATCTTGAAAGCCTTTTCATTTCCAAGGTTAATAAAGAACGTCAAGTTGTCCGATAAAAACGTTGTCGTTCCTACTCTTCCAGCATATTCAGCGAACGTTTCTGGATTGTACAATTGGAATGGATGAACATGCGGTTCTATGTAGCCAGGTACAATTTTCTTATTTTCCGCATTAACAATTTCCGCTCCGTCTGTTGTTGCAGGCATCCTGCTGCCAGCATATACAATCCGATCTCCTGAAACCCAAATGTTTCCTTCCACCCATTTTTTATAAATCGAATGAAGATATGTCGCATTTGTAATAATTAAATCGGGTGCTTGCTTGCCATTCAGTATCTCTATTTGATTTGCAATCTCTTGTTGGTCCCACATCTGTCCAAACTCCTTTGCTACGATAATCGAATCCCCTTGTTGTTCATAATTTTATCGTAGCATAGCGTCCGGCTGAAAGGTAGTGCAAAACTTCTATGAAAACAATACGATTTATCTCCTATACCTAAAAGTTAATCGTTTACGATTCGATTCGCCAAAGGAAGATTTCTCATGCTCTTAGTAAGGCAAAAGATCGTACGTTAGGGCATACACACTACTTTTAGAAAAAATGAAAGAAAAGATAGAAGATATAGTATACAATATTGGAGTGCAAAACATTCCTATTTACTAGATGGCCTCTGAAGTAGAAAGAGTTAATCGAAATAATAACAAATGCAATTAACATGATTGTTATTTCACAAAAGGTGGGACATAAATGAAGGCTGTGCGGCTATTATTAATAAACTCATTTCTAATGAATGTAAGTTTTTTTGCTTTTATTCCTTTTTTATCTGCTCATATTACAGGAAATCTATCACTTTCTGCCGGAATTGCCGGGGTTGTCCTAATGCTTCGGCAGTTGGTGCAGCAAGGAACGTCTTTTTTATCGGGCATATTAGCAGATCGATTTGATTATCGGATTATGATTAGTGTTGGCATGATTTTGCGCGGAGTCGGCTTTGTCTTATTCGCTTTTTGCAGAACCCCGCTTGAGCTAATCATCGCAGCTATTACAACTGCAATCGGCGGTTCATTGTTTGAACCGACTAGTAAAGCGGCATTTTCCATTTTTGCTCCCCCTGCTAAAAGAGGTGAGATTTTCGCCTTGGATAAAATAGTTCGTCATTCGGGGATTATTTTTGCAGGAATCATGGGCGGCATCTTATTGCAATTCGACTTTTTCTATGCGTCTTTCGTATGCGGCGGAATTTTTATTATAAGTGGGATCATCACATTTCTTTATTTGCCGAATGAAAGAGTCCAAGTTCCGAAGCAATCCTTGGCAGACTCATGGGATAAAGTAAAATCGGATCGTCTGTTTATCTTCTTTACGATTAGCATGACGGGATTTTGGTTCATGTTCATGCAGCTCTATTTGACGATTCCTCTCCATGCTGTCAATGTATTCAATAACACGGCATTCATCTCCAGTTTATTTATTGTATATGGCGTCATTGTTGTGTTTCTACAGTATCCTTTGCAAAAATGGTCAAAACGCTTTCAGCGGTTAACGGTCATTAAAATAGGGATGACGATTATGGGAATGGGAATTCTATTGTTAGGAAGCTCTACGAATGTCCTTTTATTCTGGACAGGCTTTTGTATGTTTGCGATCGGTATCATGCTGGTAGAACCGACTTCGTATGAATATACCGCAGAAATAGCCCCACCACAATTTTCCGCTAGCTATTTTGGGGTTGCATTAATGGCGATGGCTGTTGGCGGTGGAATTAGTCAAGGGGCAGGCGGCTGGATGTATGAGCATATGCCAAATATCAATTGGGGAATTAGCGCTGCGTTAGGCATTTCTTCTGCATTTTGCATTCATCTTCTGCAAGGTTGGACTCGGAAAGCGAAAGAAAGAAGCCATATGCCAGAACAGTCGTAATTTCATTTAAAATTGCTAACACAGTTTTCTCTACTACATTTATAAAGCTTTATAGCGTCAAACAGCTTGTTGACAAACGCTCACATACTGCGAATCGAGCAGCGAAGGGTTCGATTGGCCGTATTGCGCTCTTAGCAGAAATTAAGGCACCTCTATAGGACGTGGCGTTCTGAGGTTGCCTTCCTTGACAAGCGTTTTCAAGCTAAGATAGGCAAACACCTATCTTATGACTACAAACCTCAAAAGGACTGTAGACAAAATGTATATGGCATAAACATGAAGCAAAAAAGGAGTGATGATATGAGTGAAGATTTAACGTTTAATGAAGAAATGGCAACCGAATACGACAAAGGCGTGCGGCGTACGTTGCCGACATACGATGGTCTTTTCCGTTTAACAAAGGCTTTTTTGCAAAACCACTTGTCCGACCATGATAGGTTATTAGTAGTAGGCGGTGGCGGAGGCAATGAATTAACAGCATTCAGTGCCAATCACTTAGAGTGGAGGTTCACGATTGTAGATCCTTCTGAAGCGATGCTGAGCATTGCAAAATCGAAAGCTGAACGTTTAGGCATTACTGAGCGCACAGAATTTATTGCAGGAACTGTTTCCGACCTGACAGCAGAAAACAAATACGATGGTGCGACTTGTTTATTAGTCCTCCATTTCATTTCCGAGCAGAGTAAGAAAATCGACTTGCTGAAAAAGATTAGAGCATCTTTGCCTGCAGGAGCTCCATTTGTGTTGGCTACGATGTATGGAGATGAAAACGATGCCTCGTTTCAAGATTTGTTCAATCTATGGAAAGCGTATTGGATTGACTCGACAAAGTTAACGGAGGCGGAAGTAGAAGAAATGGAAAGTAGCGTTCGCTCTCTTTCATTTTTGCCCGCAAATGAGATTGAGGCACTTTTGAAGGAAACGGGATTTCACCGTATTACACAGTTTTTCCAAACGAATATGTTCGGCGCATGGATTTGTTTCGCTGAATAATGATTGCTCCCTGCTAAATTTAGTAGGGAGCTTTTCTATTGAATGTGTCCGTGCGTTGATTCGATCAATTCATAAACAATGCTTCGGATACATTATTCATGTATCTCAGCTTGTTGACAAACGCTCGCATACTGCGAATCGAACAGCGAAGGGTTCGATTTGCCGTATTTCTGCGACCTTTGCAGAAATTAAGGCACCTTTACGACAGCATAAATAGGTTGCCTTTCCTTCGCTCGTCCCCTCATGAACCTTAAGTTCTATTCGGGTCTTCGCTCGACTTCGCGCGGGCCTGCACGATGCAGGTCATGCAGTCAATCGAACGGCGAAGGGTTCGATTTGCCGTATTTACGCGCCCTTTGCGGAAATTAAGGCACTGCGGACGTCGCGAACTTAGACTGCCTTCCACGTGACAAGCGTTTTCAAGCCAAGCTGGGCAAACGCTTATTCCATGACTAAAAACCTTAAAAAGACTGCAGACAAAGTAAAATGATACTTTGTCTACAGTCTGGGATACATTATTCATGTATCTTTTACATTTAATTCGGGAACGCTATGGGCAACTATTTTTAAAATTTCTTATGAAGGGAGAGTTGCAAATGACTGAGAAAAAAGCCCCTCCTTTATTCGATGAATTAAAGAAAGATTTTGTACATTCGGATGATCTTGTTCAAACACAGCTGCAAATTAAAGGTCAATTTGCCTTCCTCTTCTATTTGAAATCAGTTGTCGATGGGGATAAACTTCAGCAAACAGTTATTAGACCATTTTTTGAAATGTCCTCAGAGGAAAGCTTTACATCCTATATACAATCCTTGCCAAATCAATATGATGTGCCCTATAAAAATAAATTGCTTTTAATGTTAAGCGCTGGATATATATTGATCGTAATTGAAGAGAACATGTTTTTACTGGATCTTCGTCTCGTACAAAATAGTGATGTGCAAGACACGATGTTGGAACCTACTATCCATGGACCTCAGTTAGCATTAAGTGAAAATCTTGAAGTAACTATTAACTTAATTCGGCAGCGTTACCATAAATCTTCTTTAAAAATTGAAGACATCATCCCGGCTGATCAAACAAACAGAGCAGTAACTTTGCTATATGATAACGATCGAGCTGACCCAGACATCGTGAAAAGAGTGAGAGATCGAATTCAAGAGATTGACGCCCCTTTATTCCAATCTGCTGGTGATCTCCAACACCTCATCAATAATGGAAAAAGGAATCTCTTTCCTTCAACATTGATCACAGAGCGACCTGATCGAATTGTTTACAATTTAAACGGAGGCAAGGTCATCATTGCAATTGATGGAAGCCCAAATGTCATTATTGCACCTGCCATTTTTTTCGATTTCATGTCTTCGATGGAAGATAATTATCACGTCTTCGGTATAACAAGCTTCACCATTTTATTAAGATATATCGGGATGTTTATTTGTATTTTTCTTCCCAGTTTATATGTTGCCATGACCTCTTATAATCCTGACATTCTAAGAATCGAGCTTGCACTCACCGTCGCTGGAGGAAGGATCGGTGTACCTTACCCGTCCTTTATCGAGGTTCTTTTTATGCTATTTTTCATGGAATTATTAACCGAGGCAAGTATGCGATTGCCAAAAGCCGTTAGTGCCACAGCAACTACTGTTGGCGGGCTAATTTTAGGAACAGCGGCAACAGAGGCTGCTCTTACCTCAACGATCATGATTATCGTTATATCTGCGGTTGCAATTTCCACATTTGTAATTCCAATTAACGAGATGAGTTTTGCAATGCGAATTATTAGGCTCGCCCTGCTTATTTACACTACATTATTTGGGATGGTCGGGTTATTAATTGGATTAATCGGTATCGTTATGATTTTAGCAAATAAAGAAAGCTTTGGCGTCCCTTATTTACGAATTCCATGGATGAATAAAAATGAGGAATTAAGGATGGACAATAGATGAGCCGTTTCCTATATTATTTAATTTTGATTAATATGCTCACGAATATGGTTGCCATTACCCCAAGATTCCTAATAGCTGGAAATAAAACGGGTTCAGTGGCTGCACTCATTCCTGCCCTAATTATCGGGATGGTGCTGACCTATTATCTCGTCAGGTTATTCAGTTTTTTCCCGGAGCAAGGATTGCCTGAAATATTGAAGAAGAATACACCAAAATGGATTGCAACACCCCTGCTTCTTTTTTTCTCATTAACATGGTATTTTGTAGGACTCTCAATCCTTATTATATACGCGGCAATCATCTTTCGTTTCTTGACGCCTGAAATGTCGATTTACACAATTATTTTAGCTTTTGTTCTTGTCACTACGTTTGGTATTTTCATGGCTTCCCGAAACATATTATATATGTCTGAAATCATTCTTCTAATCGTCGTCCCATTTATTCTTTTCGTTCAAATTAAAGGCTATTTTAGTCCGAACCTAGACTGGGATTATATACGTGTTGCCATCATGCATATTAACCATTTGCCAAATTACACGTCTTTTTCCACATCGCTTTTCATCGTTTTAGGGGCGGCTAACTTAGTCATTTTCAATCGTTGTTTTGCGAAACTGAAAAAACCTTCAGGTAAAAGCATGGTGCTGTTATCATTTATTTGCACATACATCTTGCTTACAACCTATTTCCTGCCACTCGGCTTTGGAGGCTTTGACTCTCTTGAGAATGTAGTGTTCCCATGGATAACGACAAGTGACTCTATGCGTATGAAGTTTGGAATTGTTGAAAGAATCGTCTTTTTTTTCGTCGGTGCTTTTTTGGCCTTAGGTGTCATTAACATAACAATAATTTGGCATGTGTCCATTCACTTACTGTCGAGCGTCATTCATTTTAATCGATTCAAAGTTAGATCGGTTAATTTAACTTTTCCAATTTTCATCTCTATCTTTTGGATTATCGCATTCATTTTGACAAGAAGAATTACAATAAATGATCTTTTTCGGTCCGCCGCATTATTTGATGATATCTTATTGCCAATTATACTTTTTCTACTTTTCGGCAGTCTGCTGTTAGCTAAGAGGAGAGGGGCAGCAACAAAATGTCCAAAAAGCCAAAAATAATAAAGTCTTTTATTTCTATTTCAACTATTATTTCCTTGCTTTTACTAACAGGATGTGCGTTTAAAGATATCGACAAAAGGATGTTTGTAGTTGGAATTGGCATAGATCCCTCTGAAAAGATAGAAAACGGTTTTAAGGTGACATTGAAATTAGCCAAGCCTGTCGGCAACGTTAAAGAAGCCACTGAACCAACATATGTGTATTTGTCGCATGATTCCGAGTCAGTGGCGGAAGCTATACGATCGATGGAAACACATATCGACAAAGTAGTGGATTTTGCCCATAACAGAATTATTATGATAAATAAGGATTTGCTTTCCAAGGATTTAGATACGTTTATGGATTTTTTCACACGGCGAGGAGATATTCAGTTGATTTCTTACGTTGCCGTCGCCGAATCCACTGCTGAAGAAATAATAACTTTTGAACCGGTAGCTGAAACACCAGCATCGATTGCTTTGTCTAACTACTTTGATAATACAGGAACAGAAAGTCCTTACGTGATTACGACATTTCTGTTCGAATTCAGGCGTGAAGTTCTTGGTAAAGGGAAAGATACGATATTGCCCATAGTCGAAATTGATGAAAATGGTACCGAATTCGTAATCCATAAATCGATCATCCTTAAACGTAATACACAACCGGTTGAATTGAACTCGGTTGAAACAAAATATTTCAACTCACTTATGAACAAAGCAAGAGGCTTTAGTTATAAAATAAAAGAGGATGGTTTGATCTTAATTTTGAACATCGACACAGTGAAAATGAAATATAATATTATCCTCGACGAAGGTGTTCCCCCACGTATTGATATGACTATAACGAAATTCGGTGTCATCGGAGAGTCCAATAAGCGTTTAAGCTTAAAACATTTAAAAAAATACGATGAAATTTCCGCTATTGAGATGAAAAAGAAAGTAATGGAATTGTTAACTAAATTGCAGGAAAATGACGTTGATCCATTCGGATTCGGTTTGCGCTATCGTGCGACAAGATTGTCATATGAAGGCATGATCGAAGAATGGGATCGAATTTATCCAGAAATAGAATTTAATGTTACATTGAAAGTTGATTTGAAAAGTACAGGAGCGATTGAATAATGAAAGAGACTACACTTTGTTTCGTGTAGTCTCAAAAGAGGATAGGACAGACCATTGAAAAAGGCAATACTAAAATTGTTCCATCCTCATTATTTTAAAGTTTACCGCTATTAGATAAATGTTTCTGCGCTTTACTTACAACGCTTGCCAAGTGAAAGGCAGACCAAGGCTTATAAGTCCTTCTGTCTCCCTTTCCAGTAGAGTTAAAAAAATTTGCAAGCATTTTTCAACATTTGGAGACCATTCCTACAGTTTTGTCTGGTCAATTTTCCGATTATAGCGTTCGCCAACCGATATCCGTCCGATAGAAAAATCCATTCCATTGCATACTATTCAATTTGCTATAAACGATTTTTTGCGCTTCTTGCAATGTTTCAGCCTTTGCTGAACATAGCAGTATACGACCGCCATTGCCAACATATCGCTGAGCCGAGACATCTATAAGTTTTGTTCCTGCATGGAAGATCTCAAGATCATCGATAAGCGTAAGATCAGGCAATTGCGTACCTTTCTCCACATTCCCCGGGTAGCCGTCTGAAGCGATGACAACGCCGACTATCGCTTCATCATGCCACTTCAATTCATATGGTTTTTTATCCATGAGCGCCATCATGAATTCACCAAAATCAGATGCCATACGTGGTAAAACAACTTGTGTTTCAGGGTCACCGAAGCGTGCATTGAATTCAATCACTTTCGGTCCATCTTCGGTTAAAATAAGCCCGGCGTAAAGGATTCCTGTGAACGGTGCATCTTCCGCTTCCATTGCACGGACAGTTGGGACAACGACTGTGTCATAAGCCTTCTGCACAACTTCATCGGAAATTTGAGGGACCGGCGAATAGGCGCCCATTCCGCCCGTATTTGGCCCTTTATCCCCGTCAAAAGCCCGCTTATGATCTTGCGCGATGACCATAGGATATATTTGTCCATCATGGACGAACGACATATAAGAGAATTCTTCCCCATCAAGAAATTCTTCAATGACAACGCGGGATGAAGACTGTCCGAATCTTTCATTGCCAATCAGTTCATCAACTGCATTAAGCGCCTCATCTACCGTCATTGCGACAACGACGCCTTTGCCTGCAGCCAATCCGTCTGCCTTGACGACGATCGGTGCACCTTGCGTTCGTATAAATGCCTTCGCCTCTTCTGCATCAGTGAACGTGCCATAGGCTGCAGTCGGGATGCTATATTTTTTCATCAAATCTTTGGCAAATGCCTTGCTGCCTTCTATACGAGCAGCTGCTTTCGTAGGGCCAAAAATTCGCAAGCCTCGTTCAGAAAAATAATCAACTATACCATCTGATAGCGGCTGTTCAGGCCCAACAAATGTTAGGTCTATCGATTGTTCGACCGCAAAATTGGCAAGCCTTTCAAAATCCGAAGCTTCAATTGAGACACATTCCGCATCCTCTCTCATACCATCATTGCCAGGTGCAACAAACACTTTCGTTACGGATGCCGAGTTTTTGAATTGCCGGGCGATTGCATGCTCACGGCCGCCGCTGCCGATGACAAGTATTTTCATTTCGATCTCCTTCCCCTAAAAACCTCAATGTTTGAAATGGCGGACGCCTGTAAATACCATGGCAATTCCGTATTCATTTGCTTTTTTTATAGAATCCTCATCTTTCACAGAGCCACCTGGTTGAATAATCGCTGTAATGCCTGCCTGATGGGCTGCTTCCACTGTGTCATCCATCGGGAAAAACGCATCCGAAGACAGCGCTGCTCCCTTTGCACGTTCTCCTGCTTGTGATAAAGCTATACGTGCAGCACCGACACGGTTCATCTGACCTGCACCGACTCCTAACGTCATTTGACTGTCCGTTACTGCAATCGCGTTAGATTTAACGTGTTTCACGACAGCCCATCCTAACTTCAAAGCTTCCCACTCTTGTTCTGTAGGTTGACGTTCTGTGACAACACGAATATCTGCATCTTTGTATCCGTAAGTGTCCGGCTCTTGAATGAGCAAACCGCCTTCAACAGAAACGACATTCCATTTATCCTTTTTATGCTGATCGAAAGGAATCGTTAATAGACGAATGTTTTTCTTTTTCGTCAACAACTCTATTGCTTGTTCTGTAAACGCGGGAGCAATAATAATTTCCAGGAAAATTTCGGATAGCTTTTCCGCTGTTGCTTCATCTACTTCGCGATTTAAAGCGATAATGCCGCCGAAAATGGAAACTGGATCTGCTTCATGAGCTTTGTCGAATGCTTCCTTCAACGTTTCGCCAATGCCAACGCCACAAGGATTCATATGTTTCACAGCAACTGCTGCTGGTTTTTCGAATTCCTTTACAATTTGGATTGCTGCATTGGCATCTTGAATGTTGTTGTAAGATAGCTCTTTGCCGTGCAATTGTTCCGCATAGGCAATCGAGAAATCTGAACTGAGCGGCCGACTGTAAAATGCAGCATGCTGGTGAGGGTTTTCCCCATAACGCAACGGCTGTTTCAGTTCGTATGTAAATGTCAGCTGTTCAGGGAATTCTTCTCCAGCCAAATCCGTTAAATAGCCTGACACGAACGCATCATACGCCGCAGTATGACGAAACACCTTTGCTGCAAGTTTACGACGTGTCTCTATAGAAGTTTGGCCTTCTGTTTTTAATTCGCCTAAAACATAGCCGTAATCTGTAGCATCTACAATAACCGTCACATAGTTATAATTTTTGGCAGAGGCACGTAGCATTGCCGGGCCACCGATGTCGATATTTTCAATCGCTTCCTCTTCTGAAACATCACGCTTAGAGATTGTTTCTTTAAACGGATATAAGTTCACACAGACGATATCAATCGGCTGGATTCCGTGCACTTCCATTTGCGCTTTATGGACAGGGTCATCTTGCTTAGCAAGAAGCCCGCCGTGAATCATCGGGTTCAATGTTTTCACCCTGCCTTCCATAATCTCAGGAAAGCCTGTCACTTCGTCAACAGCTGTAACAGCGACCCCATTCTCCTTCAAATGCTTCATCGTTCCGCCGGTCGACAAAATTTCATATCCTAATGATTCGAGTTCTTGTGCGAACGGCAAAAGCCCATTTTTATCCGACACGCTTAACAATGCACGTTTTTTCACGAATAAACCCTCCGATATCCATTTCACTTTTGACTCTCTGACGTTGTGTAAATTGGTTTAAACAACTGCTGTAATGTTTCTTTGTACAAAACATGCTCCACTTCATGTATTGATTGTGCTGTTTTCTCCAAATCATTATGAACTACAGCTACCGCTTGCTGCGCTAAGATTGGACCTGTATCCATTCCTTCATCCACTAAGTGAACTGTAACACCTGTCACTTTCACGCCGTGTGCAATTGCTTGGCCAATCGCGTCTTTTCCTGGAAATGCCGGTAACAGTGATGGGTGAATGTTCACAATACGTGACGGGAATGCGTTCAATAAAGTCGGTCCAATTAATCGCATATATCCTGCCAAAACAAGCCATTCAACACCATCATCTGTTAAACGCTCGACTATCGCTTTTTCAAACGCTTCCTTGGAACGAAAAGCCTTTGCCTCGTATGCGGCAACAGGGATATTCATCTCTTTCGCACGCTCAACTACGTAAGCAGCTGGCCGATCTGTAATGACGACAACGATTTCAGCGAGTAATTCACCACTGCGACACGCCTGTGCAATTGCTTCGAAATTACTTCCACTTCCTGACGCAAAGACAGCAATCTTCGTTTTTCCCATTACTCCTGCAAGCTCCCATCATGCTCACCGACAAACCGAACACCAGCACCATTAACGACCTTACCGATTTTATATGCTTTCTCTCCATGCTCTTCTACAATCTGTATGGCACGATCCGCTTCAGCAGCTGGCAATGCGATCACAAAGCCGATCCCCATATTGAAAACGCTGTACAAGTCTTTGTCCGCCAACTCGCCTATTGCTTTTAACATGTGAAACACCGGTAAAACTGGCCATGTATGCAATTCGATTTCAACGCCTACACCTTCAGGCAACATCCTTGGCAAATTTTCGTAAAATCCACCGCCAGTAATATGGCCCATCGAATGGACATTCAGCTCTTCATGTATTTGCATAGCAGGCTTCGCATAAATTTTTGTTGGCGTCAACAACACTTCCCCAACTGTTCCTATCGATTCAAATCCTTCAATCACATCATCAATCCCATAACCCGCATCTTCCAAAATAATTTTTCGGACTAAAGAGTATCCATTGGAATGAATGCCACTTGAAGCAATCCCAATTAACACATCACCATTGACCGTTTTCTCGCCAGTGATCACCTTACTTTTTTCACATGCTCCAACAGCAAATCCTGCAAGGTCATATTCGTTGACATCATACAGTCCTGGCATTTCTGCAGTTTCCCCGCCAATCAATGCAGCGCCTGCCTGTACGCAACCATCCGCAATTCCTTTCACAATTGATTCGACTTTCTCGGGAACTGCCTTGCCGAGTGCAATATAATCCAAGAAATAGAGTGGTTCTGCCCCTTGCGCCACAATATCATTGACGCACATCGCAACACAGTCGACGCCGATCGTATCGTGCCGATTCGCCATGAATGCTAATTTCAATTTCGTGCCGACTCCATCCGTTCCTGAAATGAGAACAGGCTCTTTATAATGAAGGCTCGAAAGGTCAAACATACCTCCGAATCCGCCAAAGGCTCCAGCCACTCCTTTACGTGCCGTTCTTGCTACATGTGATTTCATCCGCTCTACAGACGCATAGCCAGCCTCTATATTGACTCCCGCTTTCTCATAAGCTTTCGACATGTCTAGGCCTCCTATCGACCAAGTTCTTTTTCATGCGGCAACACGGTGTCCGCGTAAATTTCAGTTGGATACTCTCCAGTAAAACACGCCAGACATTGACCGCAATTTTTCATTTCTGCCGGCCGTCCAATCGCTTGCAGCATCCCTTCAACAGAAAGAAATGTGAGTGAATCAGCCCCGATCAATTCTCGCACTTCATCAACAGATCTGCCTGTCGCAATTAGTTCAGAATCCGTGCTTATATCCACCCCGTAAAAACAAGGACTCACTAAAGGAGGTGCTGCGATCACGACATGCACTTCCGTCGCCCCTGCATCTTTCAGCATTTTAACGATTCTTTTGGAAGTCGTACCGCGTACAATTGAATCGTCCACCATGACAACTCTTTTTCCTTCGACGACTTGGTGCACCGGGGATAGCTTCATCTTCACGCCTCTCTCACGCATCGCCTGTGTCGGCTGAATGAATGTTCTGCCGACATATCTATTTTTAATCAACCCTAATTCATACGGAATGCCGCTTTCCTCCGAGAAACCGATCGCTGCAGATATGCTTGAATCGGGCACACCGGTTACGACATCTGCATCGATTTTTATCTCTCTCGCCAACTGCTTTCCACAACGTTTTCTCGCCATATGAATATTCAGTCCATCAATATCCGAGTCTGGACGGGAGAAATAGACGTATTCCATAGAGCAGATCGCCCGCTCGCCCGGTTGTGCAAAACGTTCTGAGTGCAGCCCGCTGTTATTGATTGTCAACAGTTCTCCAGGTTCAATGGACCGGATCGTCTCTGCTCCAATAAGATCGAACGCGCAAGTTTCAGAGGAGACGACATACGCATCCCCTAATTTACCGAGGGAGAGAGGGCGCAATCCATTCGGATCCTGTGCAACCATCAATCCTTCTTCAGTCAATACGACAAAAGCGAACGCACCTTTCAACATTGACAAAGCTTTCTTCACACGATCCCGTTGTGTCAACGAGCCACGGCTGCTTCGCTTAATTAAATGCGCCAACACTTCCGTATCAGATGTCGTCTGAAAAATGCTTCCTTGCTGCTCCAAGCTTTCCTTCAGTTCTTTTGCATTGATTAAATTGCCATTATGTGCAATTGCCATGCTGCCCGTCGTTGAGCGAAAGACGAGTGGCTGGACGTTTTCTATCCCACGCCCCGCCTCTGTCGTATAGCGCACTTGACCAATTGCAGTATGACCGGTCAACCCTTTTAACGCGTCTCCGGAAAACACTTCGTTGACAAGCCCTTCTCCTTTAAGGACATGCATGCCTTTTCCATTTTTCGTCGCTATCCCTGCACCCTCTTGACCGCGATGTTGTAGGGCATGCAAACCATAATAGCTAATTTGCGCGGCTTCATCATGCCCCCAAATGCCGAACACACCGCATTCTTCGTTTAAGCCTCGCAATTCAGCAAGCATGGAATAGCTCCTTTCCAAGCAGAGCGGAACTCTTCCACCGTTCCGTCAATTAACACGGATTCATCATCACCTTCAAAAATAATCCGATGATCATTCGTAACAATTCCAATTTTCACTGCATCTTTCGTAATGTCCTCAAATGCTTCTGCGTGCTCTTCTTTGACAGTAACTAAGAACCTTGATTGCGTTTCGCTAAATAATGCAGTAACAGCAGAACCAGTTATACGTACTTTTGCTCCTAAGCCTTCTGCACCGAAAGCTTTTTCACAAAGCGCTGTCGATAGCCCTCCTTCAGAAAGATCTGTTGCAGAAGCGATTAAGCCTTTCTGTATGGAAAGGAGCAATGACTTCTGTCTATCGACCTCAACTTCCAAGTCAATCGCAGGCGCCTTGCCGAAAATTCGACCTTCGATCATTTGCTGCAATTCACTTCCGCCGAATTCAGTAGCTGTTTCGCCAATTAAGTAAATGATATCTCCAGCTTGCTTGAATGACGTTGTCGTCACGTGAGACAAATCATGGACGATGCCGACCAAGCCAATCGTTGGTGTTGGGTAAACTGGAACACCGTTTACTTCATTAGACATCGATACATTTCCACCGATAATTGGAGAATTTAACATGCGGCAAGCTTCCGATATGCCGTCCGCAGACTTCTCAATTTGCCAAAATACTTCCGGCTTGTCAGGACTTCCAAAATTCAAGCAATCCGTTGCGGCAATCGGCTCTGCACCAGAGCAAACCAGGTTGCGTGCCGCTTCTGCAACCGCAATTTTCCCACCCGTCTCCGGATCCAGGTAGATATATCTCGAATTGCAATCTGCCGTCATCGCTAGCCCTTTATTTGTACCGCTTATACGTATGATGCCTGCAGATGAACCCGGTGCAACGACCGTATTGGAACGTGCTTGCGAATCGAATTGATTGTAGACCCATTCCTTCGAAGCAATTGTCGGGCGTTTCAGCAAGTCCATCAATGTCTCTTTCAAATCGTTGACAGACGGTTCTTCATTCTCAATCGCTTGAAATTCTTTGAAATAAGCCGGTTCTTCTGACTTTTTATAATACACCGGAGCATCTTCAGCCAATGCATTAGCTGAAACTTCCGCTACCATTTCACCTTTATGGAATAAACGGAGCATCTTATCATCCGTCACTTTCCCAATCGCAACGGCTGCAAGACCATATTTTGTGAATAAATCAATGATCTCTTGCTCGCGGCCTCGTTTCACAACGACTAGCATACGTTCCTGAGATTCAGACAACATCATTTCGTACGCTGTCATACCCTCTTCACGCTGCGGAACAAGATCCAAATTCATTTCCAAGCCAAAGTTAGCTTTCGATGCCATTTCAGCAGATGAGGATGTTAACCCCGCTGCGCCCATGTCCTGAATGCCGACAAGCGCATCTGACTTCACCAATTCGAGACAAGCTTCCATTAGCAGCTTTTCGAGATATGGATCGCCCGCCTGCATGACTGGCAATTCTTCCTCTTTATCGACAGCTACTTCCGAAGAAGACATCGTTGCACCGTGAATGCCATCACGGCCCGTTTTTGCCCCGACATACATCACCGTATTGCCAACACCCGAAGCAACGCCTTTTTGAATATCTTCGTGACGTAATAAGCCAACCGCCATCGCATTGACTAGTGGCCTCTTCGAATAGCATTGATCGAATTGGACTTCGCCTGCAATTGTAGGAATCCCGATCACATTGCCATAGCTCGCAATTCCAGCTACCGCCTCTTCAAATAAATAACGGTCCCTCTCTTCAGACAGATCTCCAAAGCGCATCGAATTGACTAATGCGACTGGTCGAGCCCCCATGGAAAATACATCCCGGATAATGCCGCCTGCTCCTGTTGCAGCTCCGATGAACGGCTCGATTGCAGAAGGTGAATTATGCGATTCCAATTTAAATACGGCAGCCATATTGTCCCCAATATCAACAATCCCGGCGCCTTCCCCAGGCCCTTGCAAAACGCGTTCGCCTTCCGTAGGGAATTTGCGCAGCACAGGTTTCGAGCTTTTATAAGAACAATGCTCAGACCACATTGCCGAAAATAGCCCGGTTTCTGTATAGTTCGGCAGCCTGCCCAACATATCTACTGCACGGTTGAACTCTTCATCCGTCATACCCATTTGGCGATACAATTTCTCATCTTTGATCTGCTGTGCTGTAGGTTCATGCATGACTGACATTCGATTCACTCCCGCTTTTCAAAATTGATTGGAATAAAGGCAAACCATCTATACCACCGATCATTTCTTCCACCGCGCGTTCGGGCAAAGGCATCATACCAAGCACATTGCCTCGTTCATTTAACACGCCCGCAATTGATTCCGTACTGCCATTTGTATTGCTATCTACATATGAAAACACGATCCGATGATTTCTCTTCAACTCTTGGACAGTTTGCAAATCTACGAAATAATTGCCATATGCATGCGCGAAAGGCAATGTAATTTGCTGCCCCATCTCGTATTCTGAAGTGAATATAGTAGAAGCATTTTCAACGATTACCTCCGTTTTCCCGCTTCTGAACTTCAAGCTTTTGTTTTTCAAAAATGCGCCCGGCAATAAACCTGCTTCCACTAAAATTTGAAAACCATTTCCTACTCCTAATACCGTTTTTCCGTTCTGTGCAAATCCCTTTAACTCTTCAATCGCTCTTGAACTTTGCGCAAGCGCGCCCGGACGCAAATAATCGCCATAAGATGCACCAGTTGGAATGAGAACCGCATCAAAATCTTTCAGCACCGCATCATGATGCCAAACGATTTCTGCTGTTCCACCTGCCACTCTGTTCACCGCTTGCAATAAATCAACATCACAGCTCGAACCAGGAAAACTTAAAATGGCAATTTTCATTTCCCGGCAGCCTCCTCAATTTCAAAGTGGTAATTTTCAATTACTTTATTCACAAGCAGCTTGTCACACATTTCTGTTACACGTGATTCAATTTCATGTTGATCGCCTGCAATATTCAACTGGATCATTTTGCCGATCCTTACGTTTTCCACTTCATCAAAACCCAATGTGTTCAAAGCATCCTTTGTTGCAATCCCTTGTGGATCTACTACACTTTCACGCAATGTTACATATACATTTACTTTTGTCATATCCGTTTGCCCCCTGAAATGGAATTTATAAAGTATATTGCAGTGCTTTAAGTTGTTACTTCGTCCACACACCGATAGAATCAATTTCTTCTAATACGCTATCAAGTTGATCTCCTAAAATCGTGACGTGGCCCATTTTTCTTTTTTCTTTCGCTTCCGCCTTTCCATAAAGATGGATGGACCAATCAGCCTTGTTCGTGATCACTTTCTTTAACGGCGCAACATGCTCCCCTAAAACATTAACCATCACTGCAGGAGACCATAATTTCGGCTTCCTAAGCGGCCAGCCGCAAATTGCACGGATGTGCTGCTGAAATTGGGAAACATTACAAGCCTCAATTGAGTAGTGACCTGAATTATGAGGACGCGGCGCCAATTCATTGATGACAATCGAGCCGTCTTTCATTACAAACATTTCAACAGCCAATGTCCCGACTAAGTTAAGATGATCCGCAATTTTCTTTGCAGCCCCCTCTGCGGCCTCCAATACATTTCGACCAACCCGAGCCGGAACGATTGACTCATGTAAAATATGGTCTTTATGGATGTTTTCTGCGACTGGCAAGCAGTAAGACTGACCTGAAGGATTCCGCTGAATAATAACCGAAATCTCTTTTTCAAAAGGTACAAATGCCTCCGCAATGCATGCAGAATGGTCAAATAAGGATTCTGCCTTATTCAGTTCATTTTCAGAGTCGATTTTCATCTGCCCCTTGCCGTCATATCCGCCAAATGCTGTTTTTACAATGCACGGAAACCCGACTTCGCCAATTTTGTTTTTCAGCTCATCAAATGTTTCCGCCGCAACATAGTTGGCAACCGGCACGCCCGAAGCATTGATTTCTGCTTTCTCACGAATACGGTTCTGCGTTATTCGGACAAGTTCAGCTCCTTGAGGAACATAGGCAATTTCCGTTACTCTTTTCAAACCTTCATAGTCGATATTTTCAAATTCATACGTAATGACATCGCTTACCTCACCCAATTCTTCCAAAGCAGCTTCGTCATCGTATTGAGCAACGATGCGAATATCCGCCACCTGTCCGCATGGAGAATCCATCACTGGATCCAAAACGGCAATCTTCAACCCCGCTTCTTTCGCAGCAAGTGCCATCATCCTGCCAAGCTGTCCGCCGCCGATAATTCCGATCGTTTGCCCAGGCAAAATTGTTTTCATTGCAAATCACCACTGCTTTTCATAGAAGCTTCACTCATTTGCACTCTCCGTTGTTCAAGCCGATCTTGCAATGCATGATCCTGCACAGCTAAAAAACGTGCTGCCAACAACCCCGCATTCACTGCCCCTGCTTTCCCAATCGCCATCGTTGCCACAGGAACGCCGCCCGGCATTTGCACGATAGACAACAAAGAATCCATGCCATTTAATGCTTTCGATTGAACAGGTACGCCGATCACAGGCAATAGCGTTTTTGAAGCGACCATCCCTGGCAAATGCGCTGCTCCACCTGCTCCTGCAATGATTACTTCAATGCCTCTCTCACTCGCCTGTTCCGCATACGCAAACATTAAATCAGGCGTTCTATGTGCCGAAACAACCTTCTTCTCATATGGCACTTGCAATTCATCCAATACTTCACAAGCATGCCTCATCGTTTCCCAATCGCTCGTACTTCCCATAATGACACCGACTTTTAGTTCCACCGGTAATCCGCTCCTTTTCAATAAAAAAATCCTTGAATGAACTATTCTCCATATACATGGAAAGCAGTTCATTCAAGGATTATGACATTACGCCAAAAACATCGTTCTCGAAACGATTGGCGCCATCCTAAAATTCGCTTTCCCGCATAGTCCAGACATTTACGGTGTCTTGGTAGAGACGTTAGGGCCAATTCCCTAACATATATGTGGGCTTCTTTTCTTCTTACATTCTAACAATAGAATTACATGACGTCAATAAAAATACGAACAATGCGAAATGCACATTCAGACATCGTTCGTATATTTAACTATCTAATAAAACTCCTTTAAACTTAATCAATTGCCGGACTGGAACGTATTCGCCATCCACTTTCTGAAATAAAGGCTCCTCTTTGCGTCCCATCGGCGTATATCCTTCTTCTTTCATTCGATTCAAGCAATCTTCTATTGTTTCATTTTCCTGCACTTCAAACCAAACCGTTTTCTTCTTTTTACTCATTTGAACAGTTTCCCTTTCCTCACAGTTTTCACCCAAAAGCCGCCATGAATTGTTTTCGGTTCATGCGATACGACAAATGCTTTCGGATCAATTTCCTTAATTGTACTCATACAACTTCCATTCGTCTTTCCGAGGAGTCAAAATCTGCATCGCTGATCGTTTCCCATGAAGCCCATTTGCAGACCAATCTGTCACACCAAAACCTTTTTCTCTTAAAATCTTCGGCATTTCCTTATCTTCAACTGCAGTAATAACACTCACCGTAATATATCCAAGCGCCAACTTCTCTTCTATCTTCGTTCCGATAATAATTCCTAACCCAAATCCCAATGCATAAGCGATAACATTTTGGATTTCATTCAAATTATCCAAAACAAGCCCTAACCCTACAATATAAATGACAACTTCAACCATACTGACAAATGCGGCTATGTAGCGATATCCTTTCAAAGTAAGGATCATGCGAACCGTAAAAAGCGATACGTATACAATATTAATGATGAATATAATGAAAAACATCTTCAATTTACACGCCTCCTATTAGGCTTCTTATACAATCTCTACCCTCGCCCACATGAGATATGCGTGTTTTTATCATTTCTACGACTTACTGATTCCCTTTTATACCAAAGTATTAAAATACCCCATAAACAACTCTCACGTGGATAAATTGCTACCGAAACGCATTAGACAAAGTTCCATCCAGCGTATAAATGAACAGAAACGCATATTTCAAAATTACAGCGCATAAATGGATACAAAAACGCATATTTCAAAATTACAGCGCATAAATGGATACAAAAACCCTTATTTCAAAATTCCAGCGCATAAATGGATACAAAAACCCTTATTTCAAAATTACAGCGCATAAATAGGTACAGAAACGCATAATATTATTTACTCAATATTAATTGCTACAAAATGGTTCATTCTATTAGACATAAATGAACAGCGCTGACTATTAAGTATATCTATCCCACAATACAGCATTTGTACCGCAGACATCATACTAAAAATAGTGAGCAATATAATATGACGATATTTAGCTCACATCATTTACAACTTCATAGCAACACAGTATAAAATGTATCTTAACGTACGAAGGGCATAACTATGGCATACCTCCTCCGTGTAAGCATTCGAAATACTTTCATGATAATGTTTTTCTTTATTAATTAAATTTGATCAACAACACTGCCATCCCGAAAATTAGGAGATCGGTCCTTGGAAGTCAGCAATATTTGGAAAGTGAATTTTGAACACAAAAAAACCATCCCCCGTAGGGAATGGTCTTTGCCTGGCGACGTCTTACTCTCACAGGGGGAAGCCCCCCACTACCATCAGCGCTGAAGAGCTTAACTTCCGTGTTCGGGATGGGAACGGGTGTGACCTCTTCGCTATCGCCACCAGACTATGTGAATGATTTTGTTCATTCAAAACCGGATAAAACAGACATTGTACATCAATCAACCGTGCAATTTTTTCTTTGTCCAGCCTCAGCGGTTAAACGGTCGTCTCCGCTTTTCTTATAGGTTAAGTCCTCGATCGATTAGTATCCGTCAGCTGCACGTGTCGCCACGCTTCCACCCCGGACCTATCAACCTCATCATCTTTGA